>JBKHXC010000252.1:0-3216 GCA_046566225.1 Acidimicrobiia bacterium | reverse complement strand
CCACCGGCGGCGGGGCGGCGCCCGGGCGCCCGGGGCGGCGCGCCTGCGGGTCGCGCTGGCGCTCGAGCTCGGCGTTGAGCTCCCCGCCGGCCATGACGGCCAGGGCGCTCAGGTACAGCCACAGCAGCAGCACGACCACGCCGGCCAGCGACCCGTAGGTCTCGGCGTACGACCCGAAGCTCGACACGTAGAACGAGAACCCGAGGGAGGCGGCCACCCACACCACCGCCGCCAGCACGCCGCCCGGGCTGACCCAGGACCACCGGGGCGAGTCCCGGTTGGGCGCCAGGTAGTAGAAGGCGGCGAAGAGGACCGTCACCGCCACGATGGCGAGGGCCCAGCGCAGCGCCGTCCAGGCCACCACGAACGCCCCGCCGAGGGGCACGTCGTCGCGGATGGCCTCGCCGATGGGCTGGCCGAACACCAGCAGGGCGGTGGCCAGCCCGCCGAGCACGGCGGTGACGGCCAGCAGGGCCAGCGCCACCAGCCGCTTCTTCACGAACGTGCGGTCCTGGGGGACGTCGTAGGCCACGTCCAGGCCGGTCTGCATGGCGACCATGCCGGCCGACGCGCTCCACAGGGCGATGCCCAGGCCGACCAGGGTGGCGAGCACGGCCGCCCCCCCGGGCTGGGCGCCGGCGTTGTCGACGGCGTCGGTCAGCACGGTGGCGGCGTCGCCGGGGAGGACGGAGCGGACGGCGTCGTTGATCGACTCGGTGGCGATCTCGTCGGCGTTCACCAGGCCGAGCACCCCCACGGCGGCCAGCAGGGCGGGGAACACGGCCAGGAACCAGTAGAACGCCATGCCCGCGGCGCTCAGCCCGGCGCGATCGTCCTTGAACTCCTGGGCGGCGCGCCGGGCGGCTGCCTTCCACCCCCGGGGCTCCAGCTCGAGGGGCGACTCGGCCTGGTCGCCCTCGCCGGTCTGGGGGCGCACCGGCTGGTCGCGGGAGGTGGTGGCCATGGGTGCCCCGGCGGGCTCAGCTCACGGCGGTCGTCGTGCGCCGCCGCGGCCGGGAGCCGCCCGAGGCGGCGGGCCGGGTGCGGCCCGTTCCCCGCCGCGACGGGGCCTTGCCCGCCGCCTCGGCGGCGGCGCCCTGCGCCTGGCCCTTCACCCGCTGCGACGCGGCGCGGGAGGTGCGCTTGACCCGCTGGCCGGCCCCGGCCGCCTCCTGCTTCACCTGGCCGGCGGAGGCGGCCGCCTTGTCCTTGACCCGGCCCGCCGACGAGGCCGCCTCCTGCTTCACCTGCTCGGCCGACGACGTCGCCGTCTCCTTGACCTCCTCGGCCGCCTCGGTGGCCCGCTGGCGCACCTCGCCCAGGCGCTCCTGGGCCACGCCCTTGATCTCGTCGGCCATCGTCCGGCCCGTCTCCAGCGCCTGCTGCTTGACCGGCTCCAGGCGGTCCTTGGCCCGCGACGCCAGCGAGCGCTCGCGCTCGGTGGGCCGCAGCCGCGACGCGACCAGGAACGCACCCCCGAAGACGACCAGCCCGGCGGCCAGGGGGTTCCCCTTGGCCGACCGTGCCACCGCCTCGGGGGCCGACCGCGCCTGGTCGGCGACGGCCCCCGCCGCCTCGCCCGCCCGCCGGGTGAGCTCGGTGGCCCGTCCCTGGCTCTGCGGCGTCGTCTCCTCGAGGCTCCGGCCGGAGCCGCCGATCGTCCTGCGTGCACTGCCGTTCCCGTACGTCACGTCGTCGTCTCCCTCGTCGTCGCTGCCCATGATCGACAGGCGGATGTCGTGCAGCCGGTCGAGCACGGTGTCCGTGCCCCGGCGGGCCAGCCGGACCGGGCTCAACCGGTCCTTGACGTCCTCGACCTTGTCCTCGGCCTTCCACTTGGCCCGGCGGACGGCCCGCTTGGGTGCCACCCGGTCGCCGATCGCCTCCAGCGTGGTCTCCAGCTCGGCGCGCGTCTGCTCGATGTCGCGTCGCACGCGGTCGGTCCGCTCAGCCATTCCAGCTCCTCGGTAGCGGCCGCTGCAGCGGGGCGTTGGCGCCGCGCGACAGCGACTCCTTGGCCGCCCTCACGTCCTGGCCGATCGACTGCACGGCCTGCTGCGGGACGGGCTCGAACGTCTCCAGCTTCTTCTTGCCCTGCATGGCCAGGATGCCTCCGGCCACGGCGAAGAGCAGCCCCACGGCCAGGAAGGCCAGGCCGGCGGGGACGGCCTCGGCCAGCCCCCAGGCGGCGGCGAAGGCGAGCAGCAGGAGGGCGACGAAGCCGGCGACGGCGGCGGCGCCGAACATGGCGCCCGCCTTGCCGGCCTTCGCCATCTCCTCCTTCGTCTCAATCTTGGCCAGCTCGACCTCCTTGCGGAGCAGGTCCTGGACCTGGCGGCTCATGTCGCCGAACAGCTCGCCGAGGGGACGGTCGTCGCCCCCCGGCTGCCAGGA
Source organism: Acidimicrobiia bacterium (assembly GCA_046566225.1). GTDB lineage: Bacteria > Actinomycetota > Acidimicrobiia > Acidimicrobiales > DATLFN01. Next base: position 822 of record JBKHXC010000252.1, on the reverse strand, counting down.
GGGGCGCTGGGGCATCATCGGACGCTCCTCTGCACCGGGCGCCGGGGGGCGCCGGCGAGGGCGCGCTGGCCGGCGGCCACGGCGCGCCCCCTGGCCCCCGTGTACGGCGGGGCTTCGCCGTCGCCCTCCTCGTCGTCCCACGCCTCGCCGTCGCCGTCGTCGCCCTGGGCGGAACGCACCACGCGGCCGACGCCGAAGCCCGCCACCGCCGCACCCAGCAGGAACACGCCCGGGCGCCGGCGGGCGAAGCGCTGGAGGTCGGTGGCGACCCCCTCGATGCCCCGCTCGTCGATCTCGTCGGCCAGCCCGTACAGGCGGTCGGCGGCGTCCATCAGGCGGTCGGCGCCCTGGGTGACGTAGGTGCGGAGCGTCTCCGCCTCCTCGGGCCGGCCCTCGGCCAGGGCGTGGGCCTCGGAGGCCAGGCGGGACAGCCGCTCCCCGGCCCGGCGCGCCTGGGCCTGGGACTGCTGCTCCACCTTGGTGACGGCCTCCTCGATCACGCCGCGCCCATGGGCGGCAAGCTCGTCGCGCACCTCGGCGGCCTGGGCCCGCACGGTGGTGCCGACCTCCCGGGCGCTGTCGCCGGCGGTGCGGGCCACGGCCGAGCTCTGGCGGCGGGCGGTCCGGGCCACCTCCCCGCCCTGGTCCTTGGCCCGACCGGCCAGGCGCGAGGTCTCGCCGGCGGCCCGGTCGGCGACCCGGCGCCCCTCGTCGGCGGTGGCCGACGCCGCCCGGCGGCCCGACCGGGCGGCCCGGGCGGCGGTCCCGGTGCCGGGACCGGACCGGGACGGGCGGCCGCCCGTGGTCCCCGCTGTTCGCCTG
>JBKHXC010000251.1:0-9570 GCA_046566225.1 Acidimicrobiia bacterium | reverse complement strand
GTCGCGCGCCGCCCGCGACGGCGCCGTGCGCCCGAGGTCGGCGGCGCTCAGCCGGGTGGCCCCGGCGCCGGGCGCGGGCGACTCTCGGTTGGTTCGCGAGATGAGCGCGGGTAACAGCAGCAGCCCGGAGCACAACAGCAGGGCGACCACAACCCGTCCCACCCGAGCTGGTTCCAGCCTCAGGTCCTCTCCTTTGTGGTGCTCCCGGGACCCTAGGTGGCGGCGGCAGCTACCGCAACCCGGCGCCGCCCACAAGGCCCCGGCCGCCAGCCGCCCCGGGGGGCGACCAGCGGACGACGAGGTTGCCGCCGGCGGCCGCCGGACGCCGCCGGAGGCGGCCCCTCCGGCTGCCGGCCGAACAGGGGACAGGGGGAAGGCCGGCCGGCTCCGCCGGCCGCCGGAGCGCCTCCAGCTCGCCCGAGGAACCTCCGGTTCCTCGGGCGAACCCTACAGCTGGAAGACGGCCTCGGCGGCCGCCCAGGTGGCCGCCTCCACCGTGGCCACGTCGACGCCCTTGACGGCGGCGACCGCCGCACCGACGACGGGCACCAGCTCGGGCCGGTTGGGCCTGCCCCGGTGCGGCACGGGGGCGAGGAAGGGGGCGTCGGTCTCCACCAGCAGCCGGTCCAGCGGGCACAGCGCCGCCGCCTCCCGCACGTCGGCCGCCGCCTGGAAGGTCACGATGCCGCTGACCGACAGGTGGGCGCCGAGGTCGAGCGCCCGCCGGGCCTCGTCGGCGCCGCCGGTGAAGCAGTGGAACACGGTGCGGGCCGGCGCCCCCTCGGCCGCCAGGATGGCGAAGGTGTCCTCCCACGCCTGGCGGGTGTGGACCACCAGGGCCAGCCCCCGCTCGTCGGCCAACCCGATCTGGGCGGCGAACGCCTCCCGCTGCACCGGCCGGGGCGAGTGGTCGTAGTGGTAGTCGAGCCCGCACTCGCCCACCGCCACCACCTCGTCCTCACCCAGCAGGGCCACGATGGTGTCCACCCCCAGCTTGGCGTCGTGGGGGTGGAGGCCGACCGTCGCCCACACGCCGTCGTGGGCCCGGGCGACGGCGATGGCCGCCGCCGACTGGTCGGCGTCGGTGCCGACGTCGATCAGCCGGGTGACGCCCGCCCGCCGGGCGTCGGCCACCACCTGGCCGGCGTCGGCTCCCAGGCCGTCGAAGGGCACGTGGCAGTGGCTGTCGGTCCAGCTCACGGGCGGCTCATGCTGGGCACGAAGCGAACGAATGAGGTCGAAGCGCTCATCGCCGGGGGAACAGGGGCGGGCCCTTCTCCACCGGCAGCCCGCCCGGGTAGCCGCCCCACGCCGCCGCCCGCGGCAGTCGCTCGTCGGCCGGCGAGCCGGCCATCCCGATGCGCCGCCACACCTCGGCGCAGGCGGCGGGCATGGCCGGGGTGGCGAGCACGGCCACGATGCGCAGCGCCTCCAGGGCGTCGCCCAGCACCGCCTCCACCTCGGGCCCCGGCTCGGCCCTCCACGGCTCGTTGGCCTCCAGGTAGGCGTTGGTCTCCCGGATGAGCCGCCAGGTGGCCTCCAGCGCCTCGCTGGGCGCCACCCGCTCCCACGCCCGGGCCGCGTCGGCGAAGGCGCCCGCCGCCACCGGCGCCAACGTGCTGGCGGGGGCGGGCGCCGGCCCGATGCCGCCGCACCTGCTCCCGACGACGGTGGCGACCCGCGACAGCAGGTTGCCCAGGTTGTTGGCCAGGTCGGCGTTGTAGCGGGCGACCATCCCCTCGTAGGAGAACTCGCCGTCGGGCCCGAAGGGCGTGTCGCGCAGGAAGTGGTACCGGAAGGCGTCCACGCCCAGGTCGTCCACCAGGTCGGCGGGGGCGATGGCGTTGAGCCGGGTCTTCGACATCTTCTCGCCCCCCACCAGCAGGTAGCCGTGGACGTGGATGTGGCGGGGCGGGTCGATCCCGGCGGCCAGCAGCATGGCCGGCCAGTACACGCAGTGGAAGCGGACGATGTCCTTGCCGATCAGGTGGTGGACGGCCGGCCACCACGTGGCGAACCGCTCGTCGTCCTCCCCGTAGCCGATGGCCGTGACGTAGTTGATGAGCGCGTCGTACCAGACGTAGAAGACGTGGCCGGGCGCCCACGGCACCCCCACGCCCCAGTCCAGCGAGGTGCGGGTGATGGACACGTCCTGGAGGCCCTGGCGGATCAGGCCCAGGGCCTCGTTGCGCTTGGACTCCGGCGTCACCGCGTCGGGGTGCGCCTCGTACCAGTCGAGCAGCGGCTGCTGGTACCGGCTCAGCTTGAAGAACCAGTTGTCCTCCTCGAACACCTCCACCGGGCGCAGGTGCACCGGGCAGGAGCCGTCGACCAGCTCGGCGTCGTTGTAGTACGCCTCGCAGGAGACGCAGTAGGGGCCCCGGTAGCGCCCGAGCTCGATGTCGCCGTTGTCGTACACCCGCTGGAGGAACGCCTGCACGGCCCGGTGGTGCCGGGGCTCGGTGGTGCGGATGAAGTCGTCGTAGGAGATGTCGAGCAGCTTCCAGGCCTCGCGGAAGCGCTCGCTGGTGCGGTCCGCCTGCTCCTGGGGCGACAGGCCGTTCTCGGCCGCCCGGCGGGCGACGTTGAGGCTGTGCTCGTCGGTGCCGGTCAGGAAGAACACGTCGTCGCCGGCCAGGCGGTGCCACCGGCACAGGGCGTCGGCCGTGACGGTGGAGTAGGCGTGGCCGATGTGGGGCGCGTCGTTGACGTAGTAGATCGGCGTCGTCGCATAGAAGCGGCCCACGGGCCTAGGCTAGAGGCGGGAACGGGGGAGGCTCGATGGTTTCGACCGGGATGGCACGCAAGGTGGACGATCTCGGGAGGATCGTGCTCCCCGTCGAGATGCGCCGGATGTTCGGCATCCGGCCCGGCGACGAGCTGGAGATCGGCGTGGACGGGGCCTCCATCCTGCTGCGCAAGATCGAGGCCCGGTGCGTGTTCTGCGGCGACGGCGCCGGCCTCCGGCCCTACCGCGACAAGCAGGTCTGCGCCACCTGCCGGCGGGACCTAGGGTCGGTCGCCGAGGTGGCGCGCCAGCTCGTAGACGCGCCGCTTGGCGACGTCCAGGTCTGACGCCACCCCCGCCACCGCCGCCCGCCGGTCGTCGCCGGCCGCCATCCGCCCCTCCAGCGCCTCCTCGATCTCCGCGTCGCTCGCCTCGGGGGCGGCGGGTGCCCCGCCCACGACCACCACGTACTCGCCGCGCGGCGGCCGGTCGGCCAGGTGGCCCACGGCGCCGCCCAGCGTGCCCCGCCACACCTCCTCGTGCAGCTTGGTGAGCTCGCGGGCGATCGCCGCCGGCCGGTCCCCGCCACAGGCGGCGGCCAGGTCGGCCACCGTGTCGCGGACCCGGTGGGGCGCCTCGTAGACGACGACGGTGCGAGGCTCGGCCGCCACCGCCGCCAGCCGGCGCCGGCGCTGGGGGCCCTTGCGGGGCAGGAAGCCCTCGAAGGCGAACCGGTCCGACGGCAGGCCGCTGGCCACCAGGGCGGTCACCACCGCCGACGGGCCGGGGACCACCTCCACGGCCAGCCCCCGCGCCGCCACGGCGGCGACCACCCGCTGGCCGGGGTCGGACACGCCGGGCATGCCGGCGTCGGTGACGAGGGCGACCCGGGCGCCGGAGGCGACCAGGTCGGCGACCTCGGCGGCCCGCCCCGCCTCGTTGTGGTCGTGCACCACCAGCAGCCGCCGGCCCGGGACCCCGGCGGCGCTGAGCAGGGCGCGGGTGCGCCTGGTGTCCTCGCAGGCGATCACGCCCGCCGCCGCCAACGCCTCCACCGCCCGGGGGCTCAGGTCCCCGAGGTTGCCGAGCGGCGTGCCGACGACGACCAGCGCGCCGTCACCCGTCACCCTTGATCTCCAAGCGGTCGCCCGGCCGCAGCCCCCACCGCTCGAAGGCGCCCGCCTCCGCCTCCACCACGCAGCGGGCCCGCAGCCGGGGGCGGCTGACCCGGAACCGCGGCATGGTGATGGCGTCGACGACGGTCATGTCGCGGTCGCAGAAGGCGACGTCGATCGGGAAGCGCATGCCGACGGTGTGGACGGAGCGGGCCGGCTTGATGAGGATCGCACCCTCGATCCCGTCCCGGCCCAGCAGGCCCCGTGACCGGCCGGCGAACCCGTCGGCCACCTCGAGCGCCGCCAGCACCTCACCGCCGCGGAGGAGCCAGGCCATCAGCCCCGCTCACACGTTGAAGCGGATCTCGAGGACGTCACCGTCGAGCACCTCGTAGTCCTTGCCCTCCACCCGCAGCCGCCCCGCCTCCTTGGCCGCCTGCCACGAACCCAGCTCCAGCAGCTCGTCCCAGCGGATGACCTCGGCCCGGATGAACCCCCGCTGGAGGTCGGAGTGGATCACGCCCGCGCACTCCGGCGCGTGGGCGCCGGCCCGGAACGTCCACGCCCGCGACTCCTTGTCCCCGGTGGTGAAGAAGGTGCGCCGGCCGAGCAGGTGGTAGGCGGCCGACGCCACCCGGGCCAGCGCCCCCTCGCCCAGCCCCAGCCCCTCCAGCAGCTCGGCCCGCTCTGCCCGGTCGAGGCGGGCCGCCTCCGCCTCCAGCTGGACGCACACGCCGAGGACGTCGGCATGGGCGCCCAGGGCGTCGGCCACCGGCTTCACCACGGCGTCGAGCTCGCCGACGTCGTCCTCGCCCACGTTCACCACGGCCAGCACCGGCTTGGCGGTGAGGAGGAAGGACGGCTTCAGGGCGGCCAGCACGTCGGCCGGCAGCGACGCCCGGTACAGCGGCGTGCCCGCCTCCAGCACCCCGGCCGCCACCTCCAGGGCGTCCACCTCCCGGCGGGCCGCCGGGTCGGACCTGGCGGCCTTGCGGCGCCGGCCCACCAGCGCCTCCGCGGTGGCGGCGTCGGCCAGCACCAGCTCCAGCTCCAGGACCTCCAGGTCCTCCACCGGGTCGGCCCCGCCCGGCACCGCCTCGTCCTCGAAGGCCCGCAGCACCAGGCAGACGGCGTCGGTCTCCCGGATGCCGGCCAGGAAGCGGTTGCCCATGCCCTCGCCGGTGGACGACCCGGCGGTGAGCCCGGCCACGTCGACCAGCTCCACGGTGGCCCGCACCGTCCTGCGGCTCTTCGACATGGCCGAGAGGCGGTCGAGGCGGCCGTCGGCCACCTGGGCCACGCCGACGTTGGTCTCGGTGGTGGAGAAGGGATGGGGCGCCACCACCGCGCTCCCGCCGGTCAGGGCGTTGAACAGCGCGGACTTGCCGGCGTTGGGCAGGCCGACGATCCCGAGCCGCTCCATTGGGCGGAGGCTACCGCCGACCGCTACGGTGCCGTTCACCATGTCGAAGAAGACCAGCAAGCGCAAGCAGCGGGCCACCAAGAAGGCGAACCACGGCAAGCGGCCCAACGCCGGCCGCTAGAGCTTCGACCTCATTCGTTCGCTTCGCTCACTCCATTCGGTCGAGCTGGATCGGTGCGCCGGCGGCGGCCAGCACGACGCCGAGCAGGCTGGGCCGGTCGGTCATGATGCCGTCGACGCCGACCTCCAGCAGCTCCTCCATCTCGTCGCGCTCGTCGACCGTCCACACGTGGACGGCCAGGCCGACCCGGTGGGCGGCGGCGACGAAGCGCTCGTCCACCACGGTGACGTCGCCGAAGGTGCGGGGCACCTGGAGGGCGCAGGCGCCGGTCGGCGGCGGCTCCTCCCCCGCCGCGGCCGCGAAGTAGAAGGCGGCCGTGGCGTTCGAGGCGGCGGCGGTGGCGATCTCGGGGGCGGCGGCCGAGAACGCGGCGATGGAGGCGTCCGAGAAGGAGGCGACGATCACGTCGTCGGTGCGCCCGTACTCCCGGAGCAGGCGGGCCAGGTCCTCCTCGTAGGGCTCCACCTCGGGCGCCGACTGCTTGATGTCGAGGTTGAGGATGGTGCCGGGCAGCTCCTCCAGCACCTCCCGCAGCGACGGGATGCGCAGGCCGGGGTCGCCCGGCGCCCGCCCCCGCAGCAGGTACTCGGCCGGGTCGGCGTCGTGGCGCACGACGGCGTCGGGCACCCACCAGTAGGCGTTGTCCAGCGACTGCACCTGCTCGAGGGTCAGCTCGGCGATGCGGCCCGTCCCGTCGGTGGTGCGGTCCACGGTGGCGTCGTGGCAGACGACCAGGTGGCGGTCGGCGGTGGCGTGCACGTCCAGCTCCACGGCGTGGGCCCCCTCGGCCACCGCCCGGCGCATGGCGTGCAGCGTGCTCGACGGCCCCTCGCGGGCGCCGCCCTGGTGGGCGAAGTTGAGGACCCGGCGCTCCAGCCACGGGTTGTCCACGCCGGGTGACGGTAGCCTCGACGCGCATGCTCGACCACGTGTTCGTGGAGGCGATCGCCGCCGTGCGCCGGGGCCTCGAGGCGGCGCTGCTCCAGCGCTCGTCGGTGGACGAGCGGCTCCAGGTCGACATCCTGCTGGGCGACCTGTCGTGGGAGACGTCCTACACCCTGCCGTTCGAGGGCGTGCCCCCGCGGGTCCAGGCCGAGCTGGCCTTCGACTGGTCGGCGTGGAGCCAGGCCGCGTACCGCTCGTGGCGCATCGGCGACCCGGGCGACGACCCTCCCGAGATCGACGTCGAGGTGGCGCTGCGCATCCAGCGCCTGGCCCGGCCGCCCGACGTGGGGGCGGTGCTGGCCGCACTCCCCGAGGAGGGCCCCGCCGTCCTCGGCGAGCCGCTGGAGCGCGACAACCCCACGGTGGAGCAGCACGTCGACCCCGCCGCCGGCACGTCGCCCTACGCCGTGGAGGTGTCCTACGCCGGCACGGTGGCCCTGGACCCCGAGGTGATGGAGGACGCCCGGCGCCTGGAGGAGCACCTCGGGCACCTGGGCGCCTGGATCGCCTCCGGCCTGGTGCGCCTGGCCGACCTCGACCTGGCCTTCGTCCCGCCCGAGATGGTGGGCGGCGGCCTGCGCTGACGCCGCCGCCGTCGACCGACCCGCGTCCCGAGTGAACAGCTCACCGTTTCGGTGAGCTGTTCACTCGGGAGTGCCGGATCTCGACGGCGGCGGCCCGGCGACCAGCGTCGACAGCGGCACCTGGGGCCGGGCCCCGACGTGGCTGATGACCTCGGCCGCCGCCATCCCGCCCAGCCGGGCGCAGCCGGCCAGGTCGGCGCCCGACACCAGGCCGTAGAGGAACCCGGCGGCGTAGAGGTCGCCGGCGCCCGTGGTGTCGACCACGTGGTCGACGGGCTCGGCCGGCATCTCGACCACCTGGCCGGCGCTGACCACCACCGACCCCAGCGGGCCCCGGGTCACCGCCGCCACGTCGCAGTGGCCCGGCAGCAGGGCCAGGGCGTCGCCCAGGGCCGGGACCTCGAAGAGCGAAACGACCTCCGCCTCGTTGGCGAACAGCACGTCCACGTCGTCGGCGATGAAGTCGAGGAACGCCTTGCGGTGGCGGTCGACGCAGAACGGGTCGGAGAGGCTGAGCGCCACCCGGCGGTCGGCCTGGTGGGCGAGGGCGACCGCCCGGCGCAGGGCGTCGATCGCCTCCGGCGGGTCCCACAGGTAGCCCTCCAGGTAGGTGTACCGGGCCCGGGCCACGACGCCGGCGTCGATGTCGGCCGGCGACAGGCCGGTGGCCGCGCCCAGGTAGGTGCTCATGGTGCGCTGGGCGTCGGGCGTGACCATCACCAGGCAGCGGGCGGTGGAGGGCCCGTCGGTGGCGGGCGGGGTGGCGAACTCCACGCCCACGGCCCGGATGTCGTGGGTGAACACCTCGCCGAGCTGGTCGTCGCGGACCTTGCCGATGAACGCCGACGAGCCCCCGAACGACGCCACGCCGGCCGCCGTGTTGGCCGCCGACCCACCGGACACCTCTACGGCCGGCCCCATGGCGGCGTACAGGGCGTCGGCCCGCCGGGCGTCGACGAGGGCCATGGCGCCCTTCACCAGGCCGGCGGCGGCCACCTCCTCGTCGGCGGCGGAGGTCAGCACGTCGACGATGGCGCTGCCCACGGCGACGACGTCCAGCGGGTGGGAGGTCACGCCCCGACGGTAGCTGAGTAGCCTCTCGCCGCATGTCGACCGAGGGCGCGCACCGCCTTCCCCGCACCGTCGTGCCCGAGCACTACCAGCTCACCTTCAACGTCGCACTGGCCGCCGGCACCTTCGCCGGCGAGGAACGGGTCCGGGTGGCGGTCCTGGAGCCGACCGACGAGATCGTGCTCAACGCCGTCGACCTGGAGATCGCCGACGCCGAGCTGATCGAGGCCGACGGCACCATCGTGGCCGCCGCCGTGGAGCTGGTGCCGGGCGACGAGCGGGCCGTCGTCCGCCTGGCCGCCACCGCGGCGCCGGGCCCCGCCACCCTCCACCTCGCCTTCTCCGGCGTGCTGGGCGACAAGCTGCACGGCGTCTACCGCAGCACCTACGTCGACGACGAAGGCGTCACCCGCACCATCGCCGCCACCCAGTTCGAGCCCACCGACGCCCGCCGGGCCTTCCCGTGCTGGGACGAGCCCGACCGCAAGGCGACCTTCGCCACGACGCTCGTCGTCGACGAGGGCCTCACCGCCGTGTCCAACTCCGAGGTCGTCGAGGTCACCGCCCTGGGCGAGGGCCGGGTGCAGTACGAGTTCGCGACCACCATGCGGATGTCGACCTACCTGGTGGCCTTCGTGGTCGGCCCCCTGGTGGCGACGGAGCCGGTCGACGTGGAGGGCGCCGCCCTGCGCATCGTGTGCGTCCCCGGCAAGACCCACCTCACCGGGTTCGGCCTCGACATCGGCGCCTCCGCCCTGCGCTTCTTCGCCTCCTACTTCGGCGTGCCCTACCCGGCGGCCAAGCTGGACCTCATCGCCCTGCCCGACTTCGCCATGGGCGCCATGGAGAACCTGGGGGCGGTGACGTTCCGGGAGACGCTCCTGCTCGTGGACCCCGAGCGGGCCACCCGGGGGGAGCTGGAGCGGGTGGCCGACGTGGTCGCCCACGAGATCGCCCACATGTGGTTCGGCGACCTCGTCACCATGCGGTGGTGGAACGGGATCTGGCTGAACGAGGCGTTCGCCACCTTCATGGAGCTGCTCTGCGTCGACGACTTCCGCCCCGAGTGGCAGCGGTGGGTCTCGTTCGGCACCACCCGCGACGCCGCCATGGTCGTCGACGCCCTGCCCAGCACCCGGCCGGTGGAGTTCCCCGTGGAGCGCCCGGAGGAGGCCGAGGGCATGTTCGACACCCTCACCTACCAGAAGGGCGCCGGCGTGCTGCGGATGCTCGAGCGCTACGTGGGCGCCGACCAGTTCCGCCTCGGCATCTCCCGGTACATCGCCGACCACGCCTACGACAACACCGAGACCGGCGACCTCTGGGACGCCGTCGAGAAGGCCACCGGCGAACCGGCCCGCTCGATCATGGACTCGTGGATCCTCCAGGGCGGCTTCCCCCAGGTGACCGCCGCCCTGGCCCCGGGCGGCGCCGGCCTGGACCTCTCCCAGCGGCCCTTCCGCTACCTGGACGACCGCCGGGCCGGCGGCGGTCCCACGTGGCGCATCCCCGTGCACGTCCGGGCGTCGGTGGGGGGCGAGGTCGTGCGCCGCCGGCACCTGCGCGACGCCGACGGCGCCCGC
>JBKHXC010000250.1:0-10602 GCA_046566225.1 Acidimicrobiia bacterium | reverse complement strand
GTCGAGCTGGCGGTGCTCCGGCCGGGCGGCTAAGCCGCCGGCCTCCGCCCTGTCCTCCCGGCCGGCAGCCGGGGGGGCCGCCTTCGGCGGCGGGGAGCGTCCGCCGGCGATTCCCGTCTCTTGCATGCCGCTCCGCCAGGTCGTAGGGGGTGCCGCGCTTCTCGACCCACGTCGTGGCCGCCGTGGTCTGCGAGCGGGAGGGCCTGCAGCGGGTACGGCTGGACTCGGGGCGTCGGGCCTACGTGCTGACCGGCCTGGTCGGCCCCGTCGAGGTCGGCGACCGGGTGGTGGTGAACACGACCGCCGTCGACCTGGGGCTCGGCACCGGGGGATGGGACGTGGTGCACTGGAACCTGGCCCGGTCGTCGCTGGACGGGCCAGGCGGGGGCCACGTGATGAAGCTCCGCTACACCTCCCTGCAGGCGGACACGGGCGTGGCCGAGGAGGCCGCCTCCTACGCCCCCGGCCCGCTGGGCGGGGTGCCGGTGGTGGTGTGCTCGCTGCACTCCCAGCTGGCGGCGGTGGCCGCCGCCTTCGCCGACGCCGCCCCCGGCCGGCGGCTCGCCTACGTGATGACCGACGCCGCCGCCCTGCCCCTGGCCCTGTCCGACCTGGTGGCCTCCCTGCGGGCCACGGGGCTGGTGGCGCTCACCGTGTCGGCCGGCCAGGCCTTCGGCGGCGACCTGGAGGCGGTCAACGCCCTCTCCGGGCTGGAGGTGGCCGCCGGGGCGGGGGCGGACGCGGTGGTCGCCGGGCCCGGCCCGGGCGGCGTCGGCACCGGCACCGCCCACGGGCACGGGGCGGTGGACGCCGCCGTCCTCGTCGACCTGGCCGGCGGGGCGGGGGCGCAGCCCATCGTGGCCGTGCGCTACTCCGACGCCGACCCCCGTCCCCGCCACCGGGGCGTCAGCCATCACACCGTCACCGCCCTGGCCCTCGCCCACGAGACGGCCCGGGTGCCGGTGCCCACCGGCGCCCCCCGGCCCGACGGCCACGGACGCCACCACGTGGTGGACGTCGACGTCCCCGACCCCGTCGCCCTGCTCGCCGGCGCCGGCGTGACGGTCGCCAGCATGGGCCGGGCGGCGGCCGACGACCCCCGCTTCCACGCCTATGCGGCGGCCGCCGGCGTGCTGGCCGCCTCGGTAGCCTCGGCGCGGTGAACCGGCTGGAGCGCCTGGTCAACCTGGTCGCCGCCCTGCTCGACGCCGACCGCCCGCTGGCGCGGGCGGAGATCTACGAGCGGGTCCCCGGCTACGGGCAGGGGGAGTCGGCCCGGCGGGCCTTCGAGCGGGACAAGGACGCGCTGCGGGCCATGGGGATCCCGCTCGTCACCGAGCCGGTGCACCCCGACGGCCGGGAGCCGGGCGACGGCTACCGGATCCCCCCCGAGCGCTACCAGATGCCCGACCCCGGCCTGGCGCCCGACGAGCTGGGCGCCCTCCACCTGGCGGCGTCCACGGTGCGCCTCGGTGCCGCCCAGGGCCCCGGCTCGCCCCCGGAGGCGGCCGTCGCCATCTGGAAGCTGGGCGGGGCGACCGGCGGGGCCGGCGCCACGGCGCCGCTGGCCGCCCTCCCGGGCAGCGAGCACCTGGCGCCGCTGTTCTCGGCGGTGGGCGAGCGCCGCAGGGTGACGTTCCGCTACCGCGGGGAGGACCGGGCGGTGGACCCGTTCGGGCTCTCCTACGCCGGCGGCCACTGGTACCTCGTCGGCCACGACCACCTGCGGGGCGACACCCGGCGCTTCCGCCTCGACCGCATGGACTCGCCGCCCCGCCCCGGCGAGGCGGGCGCCTTCCGGCGCCCGCCGGGCGCACCGGTCACCGGTCCTCCGGCGCCGTGGCTCATGGGCGACGAGGACGAGGTGGAGGCGCTCCTGCTGGTCGACGCCGACCAGGCCGACTGGGCCGTGGCCCGCACGGGGCCGCAGGCGGTGCGCGAGCGCCGCCCCGACGGCTCGGTGGTGCTGGCCCTGGCGGTGACCAACCGCCAGGCGTTCCGTTCCTTCGCCCTCGGCTTCCTCGACCACGCCGAGGTCCTCGGCCCCCAGGACCTGCGCGACGACATGGTGGCGTGGCTGGATCGCATGGTGGGGGGCCCCTCGGGGGTGCCGGCGGCATGACCCGGGTGGCCTCGGCCGACGAGCGCCTCCGCCGCCTGCTCGCCCTCGTGCCCTGGGTCGCCGCCCGGGACGGCCCCCGCATCGAGGACGTGTGCGCCCGGTTCGGCTGCACCGAGGCCGAGCTGGTCGACGACCTGGCGCTGCTGTTCCTCTGCGGGGTCCACCCGTTCACCCCCGACACGCTGATCGACGCCGCGGTGGAGGACGGCCGGGTGTGGGTCCGCTTCGCCGACTGGTTCGCCCGCCCGCTCCGCCTGACCGCCGCCGAGGGCCTGGCCCTCGTCGCCGCCGGCGCCACCCTGCTCGCCGTCCCCGGCACCGATCCCGACGGGCCGCTGGCGCGCGGCCTGGCCAAGGTGGCGGCCGTGCTGGGCGTGGACCCCGACGAGGCGGTGGGCGTGGAGCTGGGCGCCGCCCCGCCGGAGGTGCTCGCCGCCGTTCAACTGGCGTCCGCCGAGTGTCGACAGGTGGAGATCGACTACTACTCCTACGGGCGCGACGCCTGGACCACCCGCGTCGTCGACCCCCACCACGTCCACAACGCCGCCGGCCAGTGGTACGTGGCCGCCTGGTGCCACGCCGCCGCCGGCGACCGGATCTTCCGGGTGGACCGCATCCGGTCGGCGAGGGTCCTGGCGTCGGGCTTCGAGCGCCGCCCGGCCACCGGCGCGCCGCCGGTGTTCTCGCCCCGCCCCGACGACCCGGTGGTCGTCATCGACCTGCCGCCGCCGGCCCGCTGGGTGGCCGAGGAGTACCCGGTGGAGGACGTCCGGGAGCTCGACGGAGGCTGGCGTCGGGTCCGCCTGCGGGTCAGCGAGCGCCCGTGGCTGGAGCGCCTCCTGCTGCGGCTCGGACCCGACGCCCGGGTGGTGGAGGGGGACGGGCAGGCCCGGCGACGTGCCGCCGAGCGGGTGAGGGCACGGTACAACGGTAAGGTGAGCCAGCCGTGATGCCCGCGGGCGACTCCCCCCCTGCTCGGCGCGCCCACTCCCGTCGGGCTCGCCTCCGTGGTCGCCGCCGAGCCGGCGCCCACTCCTACGCGCGCGGCGCTGCGCCCCTCGGTCCCGGCTGGCCGGTGGGGGACGGAGCCGACCGCGACCCACCGGCGCCCCGCCCGCCGGCGCCCGGCGCCGGGGACCGACCCGTGCGCCCGCCCGCCGCCACCCGCCCGCTGCCGCCCCGGACGGGCGCCGGTCCGCCGGCCCCACCGCCGGACCCCCGGCCCACGCCCCGGCCGCGGCCCCATCCCTCGGCGCCGGCCGGCACCCGTCCGGGGCCCTCGGTGCCCGCCGGGGAGGCCCCGCCCGCCCCGCCCGGCGTCCCGCCCGCCCGGCCCGTTCCGTCGTTCGCGACCATCCCGCCCCCCGCCGCCGCCCAGCCCCCCGTCGACCCGCCGGCCCCGGCGGCCCCCGAGCGGTGGGCGCCGCCCCCGCCGCCCCCGGCTGCGGCGCCCATCCCCCCGACCTCGCCACGGGAGCGCCCGCCCCCTCCGCCGATCACCCTGCCGGCCCACGAGCCCTGGGCCCCGGCACCGCGCCGCGCCGGCGGCACCCTCACCCTCGACCCCGAGCCCGCCCCGCCCGGCCGGGCCGACGACACGCCGCCGGGGGCGGCGACGCCGCGCAGCGCGGCCCGCAACGCCGCCGAGTGGGTGCTCATCATCGGCGCCGCCCTGGTCGCCGCCCTGGTCATCAAGACCTACCTGGTCCAGGCGTTCTACATCCCGTCGCCGTCGATGGAGCCCACCCTCATGATCCAGGACCGGGTCCTGGTCAACAAGCTGAGCTACCGGCTCCACGACGTCAACCGGGGCGACGTGGTCGTGTTCGAGCGGCCCCCCAACGACCGCGGAACCATCCGCGACCTGATCAAGCGGGTGATCGGGCTCCCGGGCGACACGGTGGAGGGTCGGGACGGCAACGTCTACGTGAACGGCCGGGAGCTGAACGAGCCCTACCTGCCGGCGGGCACGGTCACCTCGCAGTTCGGCCCCGAGAAGATCCCCCACGGGTTCGTCTGGGTCATGGGCGACAACCGGGCCAACTCGAGCGACAGCCGGGTGTTCGGCGCCGTCGACGAGGACCGCATCGTGGGGCGGGCCTTCGTGCGGGTGTGGCCCATCAGCGCCCTTGGCCTGCTGTAGGAGGCCCACGAGCCGGCGCCCCTGCCCTGCAGCCCCTCAGCGGCGGGCGGAGGCGATGGCGTCGACCATGCGGTCGACGTGGTCGGAGTACACGGCGTCCATGCCCATCCGGAGCGCCTCGGCCAGCACGCGGGGGTGCTGGCAGTCCCAGGCCAGGGCCAGCACCCCGAAGCGGTGGAGCAGGGTGGCGAAGCCGGCCGTCCAGTCGGTGTGGTGGAGGTTCAAGGCGTCCACCCCGGCGTCGGCCAGGGTCGCCGCCCGCCGCTCCATGCCCTCCTTGACGTGGCGCCGGCGGGTCGAGTTGACCAGGCGGGCCTCGCCCGACCACCGGCGCCACTCGGCCACCCGCTGCCAGTCGGGATGGCACAGCCACAGCCGCCCCGGCGCCCCGGGGAAGCGGGACGCCACCGCCAGCACGGGGCCGACGGCGTCGGGCGCCTTCAGGTCGAGGGAGAGCTCGAAGTCGGTGCCGCACGCCTCGTAGAGCTGCTCCAGGGTGACCAGGTGCCCGGGCAGGTCGTCCCGGTCGATGCCGGCGATGGGCTGCCGGCGGAGGCCGCGCCTGACCACCCCGTCGTGGTCCAGGACGGGCACGCCGTCGGCGGTGAGCCACACGTCGCTCTCCAGGCCCGTGGCGCCCAGGCGCAGGGCCAGGCGGAACGCGTCCAGGGTGTTCTCGGCGGCGTGGGCCCGCGCCCCCCGGTGGGCGAAGCCGATGGGTGGGCGGAGGAGCGGCTCCACCGGCCGCAGACTACGGGACCGGCGCCAGCGCGGCGGTGCGGGGGAGGGTGAAGGTGAAGCGGCTTCCGACGCCCAGCCGGCTCTCGCACCAGATGCGCCCGCCCAGGGCCTCGACCACCCGCCGGCACAGGTACAGGCCGATCCCCAGGCCGCCGTGGGCCCGGGTCGCCGACCCGTCGAGCTGGCGGAACCGCTCGAACAGGTGGGGGAGGTCGCCGGAGAAGATGCCCGGACCCTCGTCGCTGACCGACACCTCGACGGCGTCACCGCGGTCGGCCAGCTCGATCACCACCCGCCCCTCCGAGTACTCCAGGGCGTTCGCCACCAGGTGGCCCACGACCTTGTCGAAGCGCTCCTCGTCGACCGCCATCTCGACGGGCCGCCCGGGGGCGCGGACCTCGACGCGCTCGCCGGCGAAGCGGTCGAGCACCCGGGCGAGGTCGCCGGTGCGCAGGTCGAGCTCGGCCGGCCGGTCCTGGACGGCGGAGAGGAACAGCAGGTCCTCGATCAGCCGCTCCAGGCGGGCCACGTTGGCGGCCACCGCGCCCAGCGCCCGGGCCCGGCGCTCGGCGGACATCGACTCGCCCCGGCGGGCCAGCGTCTGCACGTAGCCCTTGACGACGGTGACGGGCGTGCGCAGCTCGTGGCCCACCACCGCGACCAGGTCGTCCTTGAGGGCCTCCGCCTGGCGCTCGCCGGTGACGTCGTGGAGCACCAGGGCCCGCCCCGTCACCCGGCCGTCGGCGCCCCGCAGGCGCCGGACCGTCGCCCGGTAGACCCGGGGCTCGTCGGTGCCGATCACCACCTCGGCGCCCGTCTCCCGGCCCGAGGCGAGCATCCGCTCCAGCACCGGGTGGCCCAGGCGCCCGGCCACCGGGTGGCCCTGCTCGAAGCCGGGGGCCAGGTGGAACACGCCGGCGGCCGCCCCGTTGGCGCCCACCAGGCATCCGCGCTCGTCGACCAGGACGACCGGCTGGGCGACGGCGTGGGCCAGCGACGCCAGCCGCTGCTCGTGATCCTCGCTCGAGGCCGAGAGCTGGGCGGCCAGCAGGCACACCGCGGCGTGGGAGGCGTAGGCCTCCATGTGGGCCCGGTCGGCGGCCGACGGCTCGGCGCCCACGAACAGGACCAGGTGGCCGAGCCGGCGCCCCCCGCCGACCAGCGGGAGCCCCACGGCCACCTCGCCCGCCGCCGCCAGCATCGCCACCACCGGGTGCGAGGGGCGGTCGACGCGCGGCTCGTCGCCGGAGAGGAACGAGCGGAAGTCGGGGTGGCGGGAGGCGTCGACCAGCCGGTCCCGGCCCAGCCCCCGGAACTGCGCCACCCGCACCGACCCGTTGATCCACACCGCGCACAGCCCCGATGCCGCGCCGAAGAGCTCCTCGGCCCCCTGGAGCATCCTGACGGTCAGGGTGGGCGGGTCCGTCTCGGACGCCAGGCGGCGGAGCACGTCGCGGAGGGCCTCGGGCGATGGCTGGGCCACGCGCCCGTTATCGACCGCCACGGTCGGCGCCTTGAGAGGAGTGGAGCCCCTCCGGCCTGGGAACACGATCCAGGCAGGAGCGCTCAAGTCGCGGAGAGGTGCGGGCCGATGGAACGGAGACCGATGATGCGTCGGCGAGAGGGAAGGGAGGGATCGATGGCGATGATCCGGGCCAGTTGCCCGACGTGCGGAGACGTCGAGCTCACCACGCGCGACGTCCGCGTCCTGCTGGGCTCGAGCACCTACGAGAGCTCCTACGCCTTCCAGTGCCCGTCCTGCCGGGTGGCGGTGGCCAAGCCGGCCGAGCCCCGGGTCGTGGACGTGCTCCTCGCCTCCGGCATCGCGCTCACCGTGTGGCACATGCCCGCCGAGCTCGACGAGGTCCGCGCCGGGCCCGCCGTCTCCTACGACGACCTGCTCGAGTTCCACTTCCTCCTCCGCGACGCCGCCACCCTCGACGAACTCTTCGCCCGCTCGGCGCGCTCGCTGGAGAGCACCGGGCCCCACGAGTCGTGAGCCTGGTCGCCGTGCTGCCCGTCGTGGTGGTCCTGCTCGGCGCGGCGGCGGCCGCCGTCGCCCTCGGTCGCCTCCTCGACGAGGCACACCAGCTCCGGGCGGAGCTGGAGCGGGTCGGCCGCCTCCGGCCCGCGGTGGTCGAGGTCCGCGGCGGGGCCCGGCGCCTGGCCCAGGGCGTCGAGCGCCTGCGCCGCTAGCGTTTCGACCTCATTCGTTCGCTTCGCTCACTCCATTCGGCCGAGTTGGGTCGTGCTCCGGCGGGCGAGCGCGGGCGGCCCCGCCGGGGCGCGGCCCTAGACTTCACGGCGTGGGAAGCATCGGGCCGGCCGAGATCCTCGTCGTGCTCGTGGTGGCCCTCATCGTGCTCGGCCCGACCAGGCTGCCGGAAGCCGCCCGCTCCGTCGGGAAGGCGCTGGCCGAGCTGCGGCGGGTGACGACCGGCGTGCAGGCCGAGGTGCGGGACGCCTTCGCCGAGCCGCCGACCTACCCCAGGCCCCCGACGGGCCCCGACGCCGGCACCGACCACGGGGCGGGGAGGCCCGGGCCGGCCGGCGCCGGCGAGCCGCCGCCGCTCCCCGACTCGCCCGAGCAGGCCGAGGTCGCCGTGTCCAGGGAGCCCGACCCGCCGCCGCCGGCCTGAGCGGCCCCCGGACCCACGAGGCGCCACCATCGCCAGCCTCCGCGCCAGGATCGCCACCACCGCCGCCCGCCGCCGGGAGGCGCGCGCCGCCGCCCAGCCGGCGCAGATGTCGATCGTCGAGCACCTGACGGAGCTGCGCAACCGGCTGATCATCTCGGCGGTGGCGATCGCCGTCGGCGCCGTGGTGGCGTTCACGCTCTACGACCGCATCCTCGAGTTCCTGGTCGACCCCTACTGCGCCACCCTGCCCCCCGGCGAGCGCTGCACGCTCTACATCACCGACCCCCTGGAGGGCTTCGCCACCCGCCTCCGCGTGGCCACCTGGGGAGGCTTCCTGCTGGCGTCGCCGGTGGTGCTCTGGCAGCTCTGGCGGTTCGTCACCCCGGGCCTGAACCCCAACGAGAAGCGCTACGCGGTGCCCTTCGTCACCTCGTCGGTGGTCCTGTTCTGCCTGGGGGCGCTGCTGGCCCGCTACACGTTCCCCAAGGCGTTGGACTTCCTCCTGGCCGTGGGCGGCGACCTGGAGCCCATCCTCAGCCCGGCCAAGTACCTGCGCCTGGTGATCCTGGTCGCCGTCGCCTTCGGGGTGGCCTTCCTGCTGCCCGTCCTGCTGGTCTTCCTCCAGCTGGCCGGCGTGCTGACCAGCGAGCGCCTGAAGGGGTGGCGCCGGGGGGCCATCGTGGTCATCTTCGTGCTCGCCGCCGTCATCACGCCCAGCCAGGACCCGTACAACCTCTTCGCCCTGGCCCTGCCCATGTACCTGTTCTACGAGGCGTCGATCCTCATCGGGCGGGTACTGCACCGGTAGTGACGTGACCACGTTCAGGGAGCGGTTCCTCGCCGGCCTGGGGTTCGCCGCCGACCCCTTCCAGCTGCGCGCCCTCGACGCCCTCGACGCCGGCCGCTCGGTGCTGGTGGCCGCCCCCACCGGGTCGGGCAAGACGGTGGTGGCCGAGTACGCCGTGGCCAAGGCGCTCGCCGCCGGGCGCAAGGCCTTCTACACCACGCCGCTCAAGGCGCTGTCCAACCAGAAGTACGCCGACCTGGCGCGGGCCCACGGGGCGGGCCGGGTGGGGCTGCTCACCGGGGACAACTCGATCAACGGGGACGCGCCCGTGGTCGTGATGACCACCGAGGTCCTCCGCAACATGATCTACGCCGGCTCGGCGGCGCTGGACGGGCTGCGCTACGTCGTGCTCGACGAGGTGCACTACCTCCAGAACCCGTACCGGGGGGCGGTGTGGGAGGAGGTGATCGTCCACACCCCCCCCGAGGTGGACCTGGTGTGCCTGTCGGCCACGGTGTCCAACGCCGAGGAGTTCGCCGACTGGGTCCAGACGGTGCGCGGCGCCACGGTCCCCGTGATCGAGGAGCGCCGGCCGGTGGAGCTCCGGCACCTGTACCTGGTGGGGGACCGGGCGGCCGAGCGCGTCCACGTCCTGCCGACCTTCGTGGACGGCCGGCCCAACCCCGAGGCGTCCGCCCTCGACAGCCGGGCCCTGCGGGCGCCCGACCCCCGGGGGCGGACCCGGCGCGGGCGGCTGTTCACGCCCCGCCGGGCCGAGGTAGTCGAGCTGCTGTCGGGCGAGGACATGCTGCCCGGCATCTACTTCATCTTCAGCCGGGCGGCCTGCGACGACGCCGTGCGCCAGTGCACCGACTACGGCCTGCGGCTCACCTCCCCCGAGGAGCGCCGCCAGATCCGCTCCATCGCCGAGGCCAAGGTCGAGCCCCTCTCCGACGCCGACCTCGAGGTGCTCGGCTACGGGCGGTGGGTGAGCGGGCTGGAGGCGGGCTTCGCCGCCCACCACGCCGGCCTGGTCCCCCCGTTCAAGGAGGCGGTCGAGGCGTGCTTCTCCGCCGCCCTGGTCAAGGTCGTCTTCGCCACCGAGACCCTCTCGCTCGGGATCAACATGCCGGCCCGCACCGTCGTTATCGAGAAGCTCACCAAGTTCACCGGCGAGCGCCACGAGCCGCTCACCCCCGGCGAGTACACCCAGTTCACCGGCCGGGCCGGGCGGCGGGGCATCGACGAGGTCGGCTACGCGGCGGTCCTGTGGTCGCCGTTCGTGCCCTTCGACCAGGTCGCCGGGCTGGCCTCGACCCGGACCTACGCCCTGTCCTCGTCGTTCCGGCCGACCTACAACATGGCGGCCAACCTGGTGCGCCGCTACCCGGCCGACGTCGCCCACCACCTGCTCAACCTGTCCTTCGCCCAGTACCGGGCCGACGCCGACGTGGTGCGGCTGGAGGCCCAGCTCGACCGCAGCCTCCACTCCCTGGCCGAGGCCCGCGAGCGGGCCCGCTGCGAGCGGGGCGACGTGGAGGCGTACCGGGCGCTGCTGCGCTCGCCCCCGCCGGCGCAGGACCCGGCCGTGGCCGAGGCGCTGGCCCGGGTGCGCCCGGGCGACGTGCTCGTGGTCCCCGGCCGGTCGGGGGGCCGGGTGGCCGTGCTGGCCACGTCGCAGCGGCGGGGCGGCGACGTGCGGGTGACGGCGCTGACCCCCGGGCGGCGCAAGGTGAGCCTGTCGCCCCGCGACTTCCCCTCGCCGCCCCGCCCCCGGGTCCGGGTGGAGCTTCCCGTGCCCTACGCCCCGGCCGACGCCGGCTTCCAGCGCGCCGTGGCCCGGGCGCTGAGCCGCGCCGAGCTGGTCGAAGGCGACGGCGACGGCGACGGGCCCGGCGGCGGCGGCCGCCGGGGCGGGCCCCGCCGGCACCCGGTGTCCGCCTGCCCCGACGCCGCCCGCCACGTGCGGGCGGCCGAACGGGCCGAGCGCCTGGCCAAGGACGCCGCCTGGCTGGAGCGCCAGATCCGGGGCCGCACCGAGAGCCTGGCCCGCCAGTTCGACCGGGTGCTGCGGGTGCTCGGGGCCTGGGGCTACGTCGACGGCTGGGCCCTCACCGAGGCGGGGGAGCGGTTGGCCCGGCTGTACCACGAATGCGACCTGCTGGTCGCC
>JBKHXC010000249.1:0-1980 GCA_046566225.1 Acidimicrobiia bacterium | reverse complement strand
TGCGGGCCGACCTGTTCCAGCGGCTCGGAGGGTTCGACCGGGCGGTCCGCCTGGGCGGCGAGGACGTCGACCTCTGCTGGCGGGCCGCCGTCGCCGGGGCCCGCACCATGACCGCACCCGCGGCCAGGGTCCGCCACCGCGCCGGGCTGGCCAACCGCGAGCGCCGCAGCCCGCTGGGCGACCTCCGCGAGCTCGAGGCTCGGCACCGGCTGCGGGCGGCGCTGGTGGCCGTCCCGGCGATCCGCTTCCCGGTCACGCTCGCCATCGCCATCGGCACGTCCGTGCTCGAGGCGGTCGTGGCCGTTTCGCTCGGCCGCCGGGCCGCCGGGCGCCTCGCCCTCGGCACCCTCACCTCGAACCTCCGCTCGACGGGCGGCGTGCTCGCCTCCCGCCGGCGCCTCTCCGGCCTCCGCAAGGGCGGCGACCCGGCCGCCGTCCGGCGGCTGCTGGCCCGGCGGGGCAGGTTCAGCGCCCTGATGCGCGAGGCGGCGGGCGACGACGGTGACAAGACCGGCGCCGAGCTGCTGCGCACCGGCCTCGGTGAGTGGTGGATGGTCGGCCTGCGACGCCACGTCCTCGCCTTGGCCGCCCTCGCCGCCGTCCTGCTCGTCGGGAGCCGCCACCTGCTGGGTGGGCCGATGCCCGAGCTGGGGACGCTGGCGGCCCTCCCGAACGACCCGCTCCACCTGCTCCGCAGCTACGTCGGCGGGGCTCGCGTGGCCGGGCTCGGCGGCGCGGGAGCGGTCCCGGCCGCCTTCCCGCTGCTCGGCCTGAGCAGCGTGGCCCTGCTCGGTGGCACCGGGCTCGTCTCGGCCCTCCTCGTGCTGGGGTCGCTGGTCGCGGGGGTGGTCGGGGCCGCCCGGCTGGCCCGCCCCATCGGCAACGGTCGGGCCACGGCCGCCGCCGCCGTCGCCTACGCCGCGGTGCCCCTGTGGCCCGACGCCCTGGCCCGCGGCCGCCTGGCCGGGCTCGTCGCCTACGGCGCGGCGCCCTGGTTGCTCCTGCGCCTGTTCCGGGCCACCGGGCTGCCGCCCTACGGTGCCGACGCGCCGTCGGAGGACGGCGGCACCGCCGACGTCGGCCTGGCTGGCGCCGCCAGGCGGGCCCGGCGACGGCCCGAGGTGCGCCGCCCGGCGCCGGCGCCGGAGCTGGTGGGTGCGGGTGTCGGGGGCGGCGGCGGGGCGCCGTTCGAGCCGTTCGCCCCGGGCGAGCTCGAGGGCCTCGACGGGCCACCGCTCACCGCCCTCGACCGCGGCACTACCAGCGGTGAGGCGCTCACCGAGGTGGGCGCCCAGCACGCCCTCGACGAGATCGGCGCCTTCGAGGACGACGTCGAGCTCGACGACCTGTCACGGGCGCGGGTCCGCCACCGGGGCGCCGTCGCCCGCCGCCTCGAGCCGCCGCCGGTCCCGGCGCGCACGCCGCTCCACCAGGCCGCCGTGCTGGCGGTGATCCTGGCCGTCTCCACCGCTCTGGCCCCGTCGATCCTGCCCGCCGCCGCCGTGGCCACCCTCGGGCTGCTCGCCAGCGTGGCCGTCGCCAGCGGGGCGCCCGCCATGCTCCGCGCCGCCCGCACCGCCGCCCTCGGCGCGGCAGGGGCGCTGGTGCTGCTGGCCCCCTGGAGCCTCGGCCTGCTCAGGTCGGGCCAGTGGTCGGCCCTCACGGGCCCCGGCGGTCCCGCCGCCGACGCCCCCCGCGCCGTCGACCTCCTGCGCTTCTCGACCGGCCCGCTGCCCGCCGGCCCGCTGCCCCTCCTGCTCCTCGCCGCCGCCCTGCTGCCGCTGGCCACGGCCAAGTCGTGGCGAGCCACCTGGGCGACCCGCTGCTGGGTCGTGGCCATGGTGTGCTTCGTCGTCACCTACGTCAGCGGCCGGGGGTGGCTGGTCGTCAGCCCGCTCGAGCCGGGGGTGCTGCTGCCCTTCGCCGCCGCCCCCATCGCCCTGGCCATCGCCCTCGGCGTCGCCGCCTTCGAGGTCGACC
>JBKHXC010000248.1:0-4930 GCA_046566225.1 Acidimicrobiia bacterium | reverse complement strand
CGGTGCTCACCGGCGCCGGCCGCCTCAACCTGCGCAACGCCGCCCACCGCGGGGACGCCTCGCCCCTCGACCCCGACTGCCCCTGCCCGGTGTGCGGCCGGTGGTCGCGGGCCTACCTCCGCCACCTCCTGCGGGTGGGCGACCCCGGCGCGGCGCGCCTGGTGACCCTCCACAACCTGGCGTGGACCCTGGGGCTGGTCCGCCGGGCGCGGGCCGCCGTGGTCGGCGGGCGGCTGGCCGCCCTGCGCTCGGAGGTGGCCGCCGCCTGGTCGGCCTGAGCGGCGGCGGCCGCCGTCCGGCCGTCCCCCCGCGCTACGCTTGCCGACCGCCCCCGTCCCCGATCCAGGCGTCGCCATGGACCAGCTCGTCTTCCTCCTCCTCGTCTTCGGCCTGATGTGGTTCGTCCTCATCCGGCCCCAGCAGCAGCGCGTCCGCCGCCAGCAGGAGCTGGTGCGGTCGCTGGAGGTGGGCGACGAGGTGGTGACCGCCGGCGGGGTCTTCGGCCGCATCGTCGGCGTGGACGACGAGGTGCTCCGCATCGAGGTGGCGCCCGGCGTGGAGCTGCGGTTCCTGCGCCTGGCCGTCACCTCCCGGGCCGGCGAAGCCGGGGGGCCGCCGCCCGCCGGCCAGGGCACGGACGACCCGGGAACGGCCGAGCCCCTCGACGGCGGCAGCCGCTGACCATGCGCCGCGGACCGGGCCTGACGCTCGCGCTCACGGTGCTGGTCGCCGTGGCCGCCGTGGGCGGCACGTTCGCGGCCGGCAACCGCCCCCAGCTCGGGCTCGACCTCCAGGGCGGGGCGTCGGTGGTGCTGCGTCCCAAGAAGGAGGTGGCGTCGGGGGCCCTCGACCAGGCGATCGAGATCATCCGCAACCGGGTGGACGCCCTCGGCGTGGCCGAGCCCGACATCAGCCGCCAGGGCGACAACATCATCGTCCAGCTTCCCGGGGTGAGGGACCAGGCCCGGGCCCTGGACCTGGTCGGCCAGACCGCCGAGCTGCGGTTCCGGCCGGTGATCAGCGTCCTCGGCGACCCCGACTCGGGCACCGCCACCACCACGACCACCGCCCCGGGGGCGACCACCACCGCCCCGGGAGGCGGGCCGGAGGCCACCGAGCCCACGGCGGCGCCGGGCGCCACCCCGGAGACGACGGCGGCGGCCAACTCGGCCACCCTGCGCCTGGCCCAGACCGACACCACCGCCCCGGATCCCACCGCCACCACCGCCCCGCCCGCCGACCCGTCGGCCACCACCGCCCCGCCCACCACCGTGCCGGCCGGCGACGTCCCGACCACGCCCCGGGACCAGGACCTCCCCGACCAGCAGGTCGTCCTCGACGAGGTGGTGGGCGGCGAGGTCCGCAACCGGTACCTGCTGGGGCCCACCGAGCTGACCGGCACGGCGGTGCGCACGGCCCGGGCCGAGTTCGACCCCACCCAGGGGTGGCGGGTCAACTTCACCCTGACCGGCGAGGGGTCCAAGGCGTTCGACGAGATGGCCGCCCGCAACCTCCAGCGCCAGGTCGCCATCGTGCTCGACGGCGTCGTCAAGTCGGCGCCCGTCATCCAGGAGGCGCAGTTCGGCGGCACCGGCGTCATCAGCGGCAACTTCACCGAGCGGGAGGCCAAGGACCTGGCGCTGGTCCTGCGCTACGGCGCCCTCCCGGTGGAGCTGGAGCCGGAGACGGTGCAGACCGTCTCGGCCAGCCTGGGCAAGGACTCGCTGACGGCCGGCATCGCCGCCGGCCTGGTCGGCCTGGCCCTGGTCCTCGTGTACATGATCCTGTACTACCGGGCCCTGGGCGTGGTGGTCATCCTGGGGCTGGGCCTGTGGGCGGCGCTCATGTGGTCGATCATCTCGTTCCTGGGGGAGACGAGCGGCCTGGCCCTCAGCCTGGCCGGCGCCGTCGGCATCATCATCTCCGTGGGCGTGACGGTGGACTCCTACGTGGTGTACTTCGAGCGCCTCAAGGACGAGGTCCGGGCGGGCAAGACCATCCGCTCGTCGGTCGACCGGGGCTTCCACCGCGCCTTCCGCACCATCCTCACGGCCGACGTGGCCTCCTTCATCGGCGCCGGCCTGCTCTACCTGCTCACCGTGGGATCGGTGCGGGGCTTCGCCTTCTTCCTCGGCCTGTCCACCATCCTCGACGTGGTCGTGGCCTACTTCTTCACCCGCCCGTTGGTCATCCTGCTCGGCCGCAACCGGGTGTTCACCGAGGCCCGCTGGCTGGGCGTGGCCCGGGGCCTGGCCGCCGCCCCCGCCCGGGGGGCGTGAGGGTGGTCGAGCGCCGCCGGTCCGTCTGGTCCCGCCTCTACCACGGGGAGACCTCCTACAACGTGGTCGGCCGGCGCCGGCTGTGGCTGGTCCTGTCCGGGCTGGTCATCGCCGCCGGGCTGGCGTCGCTCGGCATCCGGGGCCTGAACTTCGGGATCGACTTCGAGGGGGGATCGGCCTGGGAGGTGGAGGCGCCGGGCGCGTCGGTGTCCGACGCCCGCGATGCCCTCTCGCCGCTCGGCCTGGCCGACGCCAAGGTCCAGATCCTGGGGGGCGACACGGTGCGGGTCCAGGCCGACCTGGAGGACCGCCCCGAGGACCGCGACGAGGTGTCGGCCGCCCTGGGCGAGCTGGCCGGGGTCCCGGCCGCCCAGGTGAGCGTGAACGAGGTCGGCCCCACGTGGGGCGAGGAGATCACCAACAAGGCCCGGCGGGCGCTGATCTTCTTCCTGGTGGCGATCACCCTCTACGTCACCCTGCGCTTCGAGTGGAAGATGGCCGTCGCCACCCTGGCCGCCCTGGTCCACGACATCCTGGTCACCGTCGGCGTCTACTCGCTGTCGGGGTTCGAGGTCACGCCGGCCACCGTGATCGCCCTGCTCACCATCCTGGGCTACTCGATCTACGACGGCATCGTGGTGTTCGACAAGATCGACGAGAACACCAGGGGCCTGGCCGCCTCCGGGCGCATGACCTACGGGGACATGGTGAACCTGTCGCTCAACCAGGTGCTCATGCGCTCCCTCAACACCTCCATCACCGCCCTGTTGCCCATCCTTTCGCTGCTGGTGGTGGGGGGCCGCCTCCTCGGGGCGGCGACGCTGGAGGACTTCGCCCTCGCCCTGCTGGTCGGCCTGGCCGCCAGCGCCTACTCGTCGATCTTCATCGCCTCGCCCCTGCTCGCCCTGCTGAAGGAGCGCGAGCCCCGCTACGCGTCGATCAAGGCCCGGGTGCTGGCCAAGGGCTCGGCCGCCCCCCTCACGCCGGCCGCCGCCGCCGGCGGCGTGGCCACCCCGGTGGGGGGCGGCGGCGGGGCGACCGGCGGGGTGGCCGCCGGCACCGCCACCCGGGCCCCGGCGCGCCCGGTGGCCAACCGCCCGGCCCCCCGGCCCCGGAAGAAGGGCAAGCGGCGGTAGCTCGGTAGCATTGGGGGATGGTCCTCGCCGTCGACGCCGGTTGGCTGAAGGACCGCATCCGCGACATCCCCGACTTCCCCCAGCCGGGGGTGGTGTTCAAGGACATCACCCCGCTGCTGTCCGACGTGGACGCCTTCCGCTGCGCGGTGGACGCCATCTCCACCCACTTCTCCGGCCGGGCGATCGACAAGGTGCTGGCCGTGGAGGCCCGGGGCTTCATCATCGGGGCGCCGGTGGCGTACCGGTTCTCCGCCGGGTTCGTTCCCTGCCGCAAGGCGGGCAAGCTGCCGTGGCAGGTCGAGCAGGAGGAGTACGTCCTCGAGTACGGCACCGACCTGCTGGAGGTCCACCAGGACGCGGTCGAGCCCGGCGAGCGGGTGCTGGTCGTCGACGACGTGCTGGCCACGGGGGGGACGGCGGCGGCCGCCGTGCGGCTGGTCGAGCGCCTGGGGGGCGTGGTCGCCGGCCTGGGCTTCGTCATCGAGCTCGCCTTCCTCGGCGGGCGGTCCAAGCTGGCGGGGCAGGACGTGCTGTCCCTGCTCACCTACGAGTAACCGGTGGCCGTCGACCGCATCCGCACGCTCTCGTGGCGCCGGCAGTTCCCCGACGCGCCCGACGAGCTGGCCCCGCTGGTGGCCGCCTACCGCCGGCGCCACCCCAAGGCCGACCTGGGGCTGGTGGAGCGGGCCTTCGACGCCGCCGCCCGGGCCCACGTCGACCAGGTCCGCAAGTCGGGGGAGGCCTACATCTCCCACCCGGTGGCGGTGGCGACCATCGTGGCCGAGCTGGGCCTGGACGACGTCACCGTGGCCGCCGCCCTCCTCCACGACGCCGTCGAGGACACCGCCGTCACCCTCGAGGAGGTCGGCCGCGACTTCGGCGCCGAGGTGGCCGCCATCGTCGACGGGGTCACCAAGCTGGACCGCCTGCGCTTCGACTCCCGCGAGGCCCAGCAGGCCGCCTCCATGCGCAAGATGCTCGTGGCCATGGCCAAGGACTGGCGGGTCCTGATCATCAAGCTGGCCGACCGGCTCCACAACATGCGGACCATCGCCGCCATGCCGGAGTTCAAGCAGAGGCGCACCGCCCAGGAGACGCTGGACATCTACGCCCCGCTGGCCCACCGCCTGGGCATCCAGGACATCAAGTGGCAGCTGGAGGACCTGGCCTTCGCCACCCTCCACCCCAAGCCCTACGCCGAGATCGAGCAGATGGTGGCCCAGCGGGCCCCGGAGCGCGACATCTACCTCACCCAGGTGCTGGAGGAGGTGCGGAACCGCCTGGCCGAGAACCGCATCGAGGCCGACGTCACCGGCCGGCCCAAGCCGCTGTGGTCCATCTACGAGAAGATGATCGTGCGGGGCAAGGAGTTCGACGAGATCTTCGACCTGGTGGGCATCCGGGTGCTGGTCGACTCGGTGAAGGACTGCTACGCCGCCCTGGGCACCATCCACGCCACGTGGAAGCCGGTGCAGGGGCGGTTCAAGGACTACATCGCCATGCCCAAGTTCAACC
>JBKHXC010000247.1:0-2118 GCA_046566225.1 Acidimicrobiia bacterium | reverse complement strand
GCACCGTGGTCGCCGTCCCCGGCCTGTACGTGCGCCGCCTCCCGCCCACGGCCCGCCACTTCTGGTCCCAGCGGGTCCGCCAGGCGTACGACAGCTTGGCCGTGCCCGGCCGGCTGGTGGCCGAGCTGGCGCTGCTGCCGATGGCGGTGGCGTCGGCCGCCCGCCGCCGCGCGGGGCCGCTGGCCGCCGCCGGCGGGCTGGCCGTCGCGGTGGCCGAGGCCGGCCGGCGCCGGGCCGGCGGGGCGGCCGTGTTCCCCGCCTCGTCGAGCGTGCTCGCCCCCGTGTGGCTGGCCGAGCGAGCCGTGTGCTCGTGGCTCGCCCTGGCCTGCCGGGTGCTCCTGGGCGGCGTCCCCTACGCCGGGACGGTGATGCGCAAGGCGGCCAACTCCCGGCGCCGGCTGGACCGGCGCCTGGGCGGGCCCGGGGAGCGGTGAGAGCCGTGGGAAGGGTCGCCGTCCGGGCCCTCACCGTGGCCCACCTGGCCCTCCACCGGGCGACGGGGGGCAGGCTCGGCCGACGGCTGGCCGGCATGCCGGTGCTGTTCCTGACCACCCGGGGCCGGCGGACCGGCCGCCGCCGCACCGTGCCGCTGACCTACTTCGACGACGGCGGGGCGATGGTGGTGGTGGCGTCCTACGCCGGCGACGACCGCGACCCGGCGTGGTACCGCAACCTGCTGGCGTGCCCCGAGGTCGACGTCACCGTCGGCGGGGAGCGGCGGGCCATGGTCGCCCGCCCGGCCACGCCCGAGGAGAAGGCCCGCCTGTGGCCCCGCATCGTGGCGGCCTACGAGGGGTACCGCCGCTACCAGGCCCGCACCGACCGCGACATCCCGCTGGCCGTGCTGGAGGCGCCGGGCGGCGAGGGCTGAGGGCGGCGGTGCTCGCCGAGCGCTCAGCGCCCTCCGGCGTCGAGCGCCATCCGCCGCACGGCGCCCGCCGACTCGGCGCCGAGGGCGGACGCCGCCAGCTCCCGGGCGCGGCCGAGGTGGGCGTGGCGCACGGCGTGCTTCACGCCGGCCACCGCGTTCGGGCGCACCGACAGGACCGCCACCCCGAGCCCGAGCAGCACGGGCACGGCGGCCGGGTCCGACGCCAGCTCGCCGACCACCTCCACCGGGCGGCCGTGGCGCCGGCCCGCCTCGGCGACGTGGCCGATCAGGCGCAGGACCGCCGGGTGCAGCCCGTCGGCGATGGCCGCCACCGCGGCGTTGGCCCGGTCGGCGGCCAGCGTGTACTGGGTGAGGTCGTTGCTTCCCACCGCGAAGAAGTCGACCAGCGGGGCGAAGGCGTCGGCGGTCAGCGCCGCCGCCGGGACCTCGACGGTGATGCCGACCTCCGGCTCGGGTGCCGCCCGCGGCCCCGCCCGTGCCGCCCCGACGGCGTCGAGCCGGGCCCGGGCCCGGCGCAGCTCGTCGACCGTCGTGACCATCGGGAACATCACCTGGACGGGGCGCTCGTCGGCGAGGCGGGCGATGGCCCGCAGCTGGGTGTCGAGCAGGCCCGGCGAGGCCAGGGCGAAGCGGATCCCCCGGTTGCCCAGCGCCGGGTTGGGCTCGGCGGCGCCGCCCCATGCCGGGATGTCGGCGCCCAGGTCCAGGGTGCGCACGATCAGCGGCCGGCCGGCGACGGCCTCGGCCACGCCCCGGTAGGCGTCGTACTGCTCCTCCTCGCCCGGTGGCTCGGCCCGGCCCAGGAAGGCGAACTCGGTGCGGAGCATGCCGATCCCGTCGGCGCCCTCGGCCACGGCCCGGCGGGCCTCGTCGGCGCCGCCCACGTTCGCCAGCACGGTGACGGCGGCCCCGTCGAGGGTCCGGGCCGGCCCGGCCGCCAGCGCCCTCGCCGCCTCCCGGTCCCGGTCGGCCGCCCGGCGCCGGGCCCGGGCCGCCCGCACCTCGTCGGGGGCGGGGTCGACGTGGACCCGGCCGGCGTCGCCGTCGACGAGGACGACGGTGCCCTCGGGGATCTGCAGCAGCTCGGGGCCGAGCCCGGTGACGGTCGGCATCCCGAGGGAGCGGGCCACGATGGAGGCGTGCGACAGGGGGGCGCCGGCCACCGTCGCCACCGCGACCACCGCGCCGGAGGCCAGCGCCAGCACGTCGGCGGGCGCCAGCTCGCC
>JBKHXC010000246.1:0-3177 GCA_046566225.1 Acidimicrobiia bacterium | reverse complement strand
GGCCGCCGACGGAGCTGGCGCCGGTGCGGGAGCCGTGCGACCTCCACGGGGAGCGCCGGGCCCTCGCCGTCGTGGACCTCGCCCTCGGCGCCGCCGCCATCGTCGCCCTCGTCTACCTCGGCGCACGATCGACCGCCCGCAGGGCGCCGGCCACGGTCGGGTGACCAGCCCGGCCGGTGGCCGCACCCGCCGGCCCGCCATCCGCCGCACCGGCATCCGCCGACACCAGGGCGCCGAACCCGGCGGGCAGCCGGGCGCAGCGCCGGCCCCGTTCGTCGAGACCCCGCGGACGGGTGCCGTAGGGTGGCGGCGTGTTCAAGCTGATACTCCTGGCCGGGCTGGCCGCCGCCGCCTGGTTCGGCTTCCAGGCGCTGCGCGGCGCCGACCCCGAGCGGCTCCCGCAGCCCACCCAGGTCGTCGTCCCGAACCCCCCGGACGTCGACTTCTCGGTGCCGGCCCCCTGACCGTCGCCGGCCCGGCCCCGCCGCCCGCCCGGCAGTCCGTCAGGTGAGCAGCAGGATCAGCAGGATGACGAGGAGGATGCCCCCCAGGCCGATGCCCGGTCCCCGGTAGGCGCCTCCTCCGTAGCCCACGCCTCCGGCCACGACGAGCACGATCAGCACGATCAGCAGCAGCGTGATCAGGTCCACGGCGACGTGTGTTCCCGTGACCCGACGCCGGGAAACGGAGCGGTGGGCCCGTCGACGGGGCGCCGGCGGTCGGCGGCGACCCGGCGGTCGACGTATCAGCCTCCGCCACCGGCGATCCACTGGTCGGTGCCGCCCGAGGTGGCTCCATTCCGACGATCGACTCCAGGGGGGCAGAGAGATGGGACGTGGACCGAGGCGCGAGGCGCGGGCGGGCGCCGGTGCAGGGCGGGCGGGGCGGCCGGCAACGACGATGGCGGTGGTGGCCGCGGTGGTGGCCGCCGGGCTGCTGGCGCCGGGCGGGGCGGCGGCCTCCGCCGGGCAGGAGCCGGCCGGCGACCGGCCGGCGCCCGGCCGAGCCGTCGGGCGGCAGGCGGCCGAGGGCGCCGACCTCGAGCTCATCGCCGCCCAGACGGGGCGCAGCGTGGCCGACGTGGCGCGTGAGCGCGACGCGGCCGACCGGCTCGGCGCCGTCCAGGAGCGCCTGGCCGCCGAGCGGCCCGGCCTGTACGCCGGAGCCCGGCTGGCGCCGGGCGGCGGGGCCACCTTGTACGTCAAGGGACCGGCCGACGACCTCGTGCGCCGGCTGGTGCGGGAGTCGGGCGTCGCCATCGACGTCGTGGAGGGTCGGCCGTACTCGTGGCTGGAGCTGGAGGAGCGCTCCCGCCGGCTGCACCGGGCCATCGCCGGACGTGGCTACCGGAACATCGCCACGTCGTTCGACGAGGCGACGGGCACGGTGGAGGCGACCGTCACCAGGGGCCCGGGCCTGCCCGCCACCGCCCGCGACCTTCGGGCCGCCCTCCCCGCCGAGCTGCGGGCCGGGACCCGGCTCGCCGTCCAGGATGCGCCGGTGGGCGGCGACGAGCACGCCTTCGGGGGCAACTGGGTGCGCGTCTCCGGCGACAACATGTGCACCAGCGGGTTCTCGGTGACGAACGGCTCGGTCACCGGCGTCACCACTGCCGGGCACTGCACCGGGATCAACGAGATCGTCGAGCCCGGCGTGGGCGTGCACGGCCTGACCCACCAGGCCGAGCACCGCGGCCAGTGGGGCGACATCGAGTGGAAGACCTCGGCCCACATCGAGCCCGCCCAGTTCTACGCCAGCGCCAGCGACCTGCGCCAGGTCAACTCGGTGGAGCCCCGGGCCAACCTCACCGTCGGCGAGGCGATCTGCGTCTACGGGCGTTCGTCCAACAGCCGCAACTGCGGCACGACGGTGTTCCGCACGTCGGTGTCCTGCACCGTCAACGGGTTCTTCAACGACCGCCTGGTCGCCATGAGCTCGTCGGTGACGATCGGCGGGGACAGCGGCGGGGGCTGGACGTTCGGGACGCGGGCCTACGGCTCCACCAAGGGCCGGTGCACCTACGACGGCGCCAGCCGCAACGTGTTCAGCGTGGCCGACCTGTACGACGAGGCGCTCGGGGTGAGCGTCATCACCCAGTAGGGCCCGGACAGGGCGACGACCGGAGCCGGCCGGGCGGGGCCGGCTCCGGGCGCGCCCGCCCCCGGCCGCCGCCGGACCGGGAGCCGGCCCCCGTACGGCCGCAGGTGCGCCATCATCGTGGTAGGCCACACGAAAGGAGTGACAGGTGAACCTCGCCAAGCTCTCCAAGAGCGTCAGGAAGGTGGTCGACGCCAAGGGCGACAAGATCGCGGCCGGCGTGGGCAAGGCCACCGAGTTCGTGGACAAGAAGACCAAGGGCCGGTTCCACGACAAGCTGGAGAAGGTCGACGACGCCGCCCAGAAGCTCGACAAGACCGGCGACCGCCCCGAGGAACCGCCCGCCTCGCCCCCGCCGCCGCCCTCGGCCTGAGGCTCCGGCGGCCGGCGCCGGCGCCGCGGTCGCCACACCGGAGGGCCCCGCCGGGCACGCTGCTGCCCGCGCCCGTGCTGTTCTGCTGAGCGCCGGCACCGGCCACCTCGATCGGCTCCTCCCCGTCGCCGCCGGGGATCGGCCTTGCAACGCCGCCCGCTGGTGATCACACTTGCGGGGACCAGAGGGAAGGGGTTCCTATGTCCGGGGGTAGACGAGCGTTGCGCGGTCCGGCGATCGTGGTGCTGGCGATGTCGCTCGTACTGGCGGCCTGCGCCGGCGACGACGAGGACGAGGCTGCCCGGGAGACGACCACCACCGCCGCCGAGGAGCCGGTCCGCGGCGGGACGCTGGTGGCGGCGCTGTCGGCCGATCCCGGCCACCTCAACCCGGCCATCACCACGTCGGGCACCACCCACCCGGCCTCCGAGATCCTCTACAACGGCCTGGTGGGCGTCGACAACGACCTCGAGATCCAGCCCGAGCTGGCCGAGAGCTGGGAGATCACCGAGGACGGCGCCGTCTACACCTTCACCCTGCGGGACGGGGTGACGTGGCACGACGGCACCCCGT
Source organism: Acidimicrobiia bacterium (assembly GCA_046566225.1). Classification (GTDB taxonomy): domain Bacteria; phylum Actinomycetota; class Acidimicrobiia; order Acidimicrobiales; genus DATLFN01. Next base: position 134 of record JBKHXC010000246.1, on the reverse strand, counting down.
TCACGTCGGCCGACGTGAAGTTCACCTTCGACGAGATGCTGTTGAAGCTCCACGGTCGCACGCGCGCGTTGGTGCAGCCGGCCCTGTCTGCTATCGAGACGCCGGACCCGGCCACCGTCGTCTTCCGGTTCAAG
>JBKHXC010000245.1:0-2756 GCA_046566225.1 Acidimicrobiia bacterium | reverse complement strand
CCAGTACCCGGCGAGCGACCGGGGGAGCAGGGCGTGCTCCACGTCGGCCCCCACGTTGTCGCCCTCGCCCTCCTCGCCGTCGTCGGCCCGGCCGTCGCGGGTCACCGTCACCCGGTTGACCCGCTCGGTGTAGTCGACCTCGTCGTCGCCCGGCCCACCCCGCATGACGTCGGCGCCGGTGGCAGCCGCCTCCTCGTCGAAGCGGTCGTCGCCGGTCCCGCCGTCCATCACGTCGTCGCCCGCCCCGCCGACGAGGGTGTCGTCGCCGCCCCGGCCCTCGATCACGTCGTCGCCCTGCATGCCGGCGATGCGGTTGCCCAGGTCGTTGCCGACCAGGGTGTCGTCCCGGGGGCTGCCGACGACGTCCTCCACCTGGCCGTCGGCGTCCACGTTGTCGCCCTCGCTGGGCCCGCCGGTGGGGACCCCGAAGGCGCCGTCGTTGGCGGCGCCGTCCAGGCTGACGCGCACGGCGTCGTCGCGGTGCTCGTAGGTGACGGTGTCGGTGCCGGGGCCGCCGTTGATCACGTCGGCCCCGTTGGGGACGCCGAGGCCATGGCGGAAGGTGTCGTCCCCGGCCCCGCCGCTCTCCACGTCGTCGCCGAAGCCGCCGTCGATGGTGTCGTTGCCGTCGCCGCCGTCGATGGCGTCGTTGCCGTTCCCGCCGTTGATCGTGTCGTTGCCGGCGTCCCCGTTGACCGTGTCGTCGCCGTCGCCGCCGTCCATGGCGTCGTTGCCGGCGCCCCCGCTCAGCGTGTCGCTGCCGCCCTCGCCGTTGACGGTGTCGTTGCCGGCGCCGCCGCTCACCGTGTCGTCGCCCGACCCGCCGGTGAGGCTGTCGTTGCCGGCGCCACCGGTGACGGTGTCGCTCCCCGCCTGCCCGTTGATCGTGATGGGCGCGGTGGCGCCCAGGGCGGCGCCGGTGGCCGAGCCCCCGCCGCCGCTCAGGGTGTCGTCGCCGGCCCCGCCCAGGAGCTGGCGGTCCCCCACCGCGGTGTCCACCCCGGCGAGGGTGACGTCCACGTCGTCGTCGCCGTTGAGGTTGACCCCGCCGGCACCGAACACGATCGTGTCGGCGCCGGCCGAGCCGACCACGATGATGCCGTCGCCCGTGCCGCCGCCCAGGTCCACGTCGAACTCGATCTCCGAGGTCCCCGAGCCCTCGGCGGTGGCGCCCGGCTCGAACGGCCCGGTCGACAGGTCGAGGCGGAGGTCCTGGTTGTTGGCGGCGGTGCCGCGGACGACGACGAGGTCGGTCGTCGCGACCGTCGGGTCGCCGGCGCAGGCCACGGCGGTGGTGGTGCCGGACACCGTCTGCGACACCGAGATGGCGTCGGCCTCCCGGAACAGCCGCACGACCTGGTTGGCGGCGTCGAAGTCGATGGTCACGGTGCCGGCCGCGAAGGTACAGGTGGCCGCGGCGGCGGCGGGCGACGCCGCCGACACCACGGCGCCGGCGGCGAGCACGACCGACATGGCGATGGCCCTGCCCCGCGCCGTTCGCCGGCAGCGTGCGTGTCCCCCCATCACCTTGCGCGCCCTCCCTCACCGCTGCACGGCCGGGCGATCCCGTCCCGGCCCCTGGAGCCGGCCGACCTTAAGCATCCTGCAGCGTCGTGTCAACACTCCCGGCAGTAGCGCTGCCGCCCGACAGGGGCGCCGCCGGCGGCGCCGATCGGCCCCTTCTGGCAGCGGCTGGAAGTCGTTCGCGCCTATTGCCGCGGGAACTTCCCCGGCGTATCCTTGATTCGCACACAGGTTGCGGTTTCCGGGAGAGGGAGGACGTATGAGACGACGGCACGCGAGGGGCCTTCTGGCCCTGGGCGGAGGGATCGGGCTGACCATCGCCCTGTTCGGCGCGGTGGCGTGGGCCTGCGTACCCACCGCCCGCATCACGCTCGACCCGGCGAAGGGCGGCATCGGCACCGACGTCACCATGACCGGCTCCAGCTTCTCGGCCGACGCCACGGTGGTGAAGGTCTGGTGGGGCGGGGTGGGCAAGCAGCTCCTGACCACCACCAGCGTGGCCAGCGACCGCACCATCAAGGTGAGCTTCAAGGTCCCGGACGTGGCCGGCGGCACCCACGTCGTGAGCGCCACCCAGCACGGCGCCGACGGCGTCTCGATCGGCAACCCGTCGAACGCCACCTTCAGTGTCGAGGCGCCCGGGTCGACGGCGCAGGCGCCCAACCTCCAGGGCTCGGCTCAGGAGGCCGACGGCGCCGCCGCCCTCCAGCCCGGCACCGTGGCGACCGCCGAGCCCGCCCCGGCCGCGTCCCCGGCGCCGGCCACCCAGCCGCGCACCGCGCCGGCCCCGGCCCGCACGCCGCAGCCCGCCGCCGCCCCGGCCCCGCAGCCGGCACCGGCCACCGCCGCCCAGCCGGCGGCGCCCGCCGAGGCCGCCACCCCCGCTCCGGCGGTGGAGACCCCGGCTCCGGCCCCGGTCCCCGCTCCCGCGGCGGAGCCGCCGGCCCGGACCTTCGAGCCCGCTCCGGCCACGCCGGCGCAGACGGCGGCGGCCGACGAGCCCAGCCGCTCGGACAACACCCCGGGTTGGGTGCTGGCCGCCCTCGCCCTCCTGTCCCTGGGCTTCATCGGGACGGGCACGGCGATCTTCATGAGCGAGCGCAAGCGGGTCCACGCCCGGGCCTGATCCACTCGAGCACTGTGCGGTGAGCGGGGCGCCCCCACGGGGGCGCCCCGCTTCGCGTACGCGCCGGCGGCGGCGTGCTGTTCGTGGGCGACCGGGGCATGCTGAT
>JBKHXC010000244.1:0-5666 GCA_046566225.1 Acidimicrobiia bacterium | reverse complement strand
GCCTGCTTCTTGGACCGCCCCTCGCCCCGGCCCCGCTCCCGGCCCCCCACCAGCACGGTGGCGTAGAAGCGCTTGGCGTGGTCGGGCCCGTCGTCGGAGACGAGGTAGCGGGGGAGCTGGTCGAAGGTGCGGGCCGCCAGCTCCTGGAGGCGGGTCTTGTAGTCCTGGCCGCCCGGCCCGGCGGACGCCTCCGCCACCCGCTCGCCGAGCAGGGAGAGCACGAGGCGGGCGGCGGCGTCCCAGCCGCCGTCGAGGTAGACGGCGCCGATGACCGCCTCCATGGCGTCGGCCAGGATGGAGGGCTTCTCCCGGCCCCCGGAGGCGTCCTCGCCCTTGCCCAGGCACAGGAACCCGCCGATCCCCAGCTCGGCGGCCACCTCGGCCAGGAGGGCGGAGTTCACGACCGACGCCCGCACCTTGGCCAGCTCCCCCTCCGGGAGGTCGGGGTAGGCGCGGAAGATGTGGTCGGTGACGACCAGGCCGAGGACGGCGTCGCCCAGGAACTCGAGGCGCTCGTTGGACTCCTCCCCCACCACCTCGGCGCACCACGAGCGGTGGGCCATGGCGCGCTCGAGCAGCGACGGGTCGGAGAAGCGCCAGCCCAACCGGTCGGCCAGCGCCTCCACCGGGCAGCTCCGGGCGAGGGTCAGGACGATTCCAGCTTGGCGACGACGTAGTCCACGGCGTCGCGCACCGTGCGCAGGTCCTCCAGGTCCTCGTCGTCGATCCGGAAGCCGACGGTGCGCTCGCCCAGCTCCTCCTCCAGGGCCTCGACCAGCTCGATGAGGGCCAGGGAGTCGGCCGAGAGGTCCTCGCTGAACGAGGCGCCCTCGGCGATGGCGGACGGCTCGATCTCCAGGATGTCGGCCAGGCGGTCCCGGATCAGCTCGAAGACCGCCTGGCGGTCCATGGGGCCTCGTTCGACGTGGGTCTCGGCGGGCATGCGGGCTCCTGAGAACGGGCGGCGACGGCGGGATCGTAGTTCGTGTCAGGCCGCAGCGGCGGGAGCCCCCGCCCGCCTGCTAGTGCCCTGGCCACAAGCCTTCGCCGCGCTCGCAGCCGCAAGGTCCGTGGCCGCTCTCGCCGCCGCAGGCGGCCTCTACGGCTGCGGACACCGCAGAGGGGACAGGGCGGAGGCGGCGCGAGCTCCGCTCGCCCGCCGGAGCACATCAACTCGACCGAATGGAGTGAGCGAAGCGAACGAATGAGGTCGAAGCACTAGCCCTTGACCGACTGGCGGAGGCGGTCGACCAGCCCGCCCTGCACCATGTCGCGCGCCACCCCGACGGCGTTGACGACGGCGTCGGCCGACGAGGAGCCGTGGCTGATGATGCACACGCCGTCCACGCCCAGCAGGAGCGCCCCCCCGTAGGAGTCGGGGTCCATCTCCCGCACCAGGGGCATCAGGAGCGGGACCAGCACCTCGGACGCCTTGATCGCCTCGGGGGTCGAGGTGAGCACGCCGAAGACGGCCCGGCGCATGAACGTCATGGCGCCCTCCAGGGCCTTCAGCACCACGTTGCCGGTGAACCCGTCGGTCACCACCACGTCGACCCGGTCGGTGAGCAGGTCGCGGCCCTCCACGTTGCCGACGAACCGGCCCCCCGAGCCGGTCCACACCTGGGGGACGGCCAGGGCGGCGTGGGCGTCCTTCACCACCCCGGTGCCCTTGGTCGGCTCCTCGCCGATGGACAGCAGCCCCACCCGGGGCTGGTCGATCCCGTACCGGCCGGCGGCGAAGGCGGCGCCCATCTGGGCGAACTGCACCAGCCACTCCGCCTGGACCTCGGCGTTGGCGCCGGCGTCGAGCAGCACGGTGGGGGTGGAGCCGGGCACGGGGAGGGGGGTGGCGATGGCCGGGCGGATGACCCCGGGGAGGCGGCCCATGCGCAGCAGGGCGCTCCCCATGGCCGCCCCCGTGTTGCCGGCGCTGACCATGGCGCTGGCCCGCCCGTCGCGCACGGCCTCGGCCGCCCGCACCACCGACGCGTCCTTCTTGCGACGGACGCCGGCCGCCACGTCGTCCTCCATGGTGATGACCTCGGTGGCCGCCAGCACCTCCAGGCCGCCGGTGTCGCCCAGCGCCTCGGGCTGGCCGACCAGGAGGACGGGCACGTCGAGCTCGGCCGAGGCCCGCCGGGCCCCGGCGACGATCTCGGTGGGGCCCCGGTCCCCGCCCATGGCGTCGACCGCGATGGGGAGCATGGCCGCCCTCAGCCGACGTCGACGGCCTGGCGCCCCCCGTACCACCCGCAGCTCGGGCACACCACGTGGGGCAGCTTGGCGCGGCGGCACTGCGGGCAGGTGCTGCGCGGCGGCTGCGACAACGTCCAGTTGCTGGCCCGCCGGCTCCGGCTCTTCGCCTTCGAGGTCTTCTTCTTGGGGACGGCCATGTCGCGCTTCTCTCGCTCTCGCTCGGTGGCGGTGGGTTCGGTTCAGCCGTCGCCGAGGGCGTCGAGCGCCGCCCAGCGGGGGTCGCGGGTGGCGCCGTCGCAGCCGCACGGTGCCACGTTCCGGTCGGCTCCGCACGTCGGGCAGATCCCGGCGCAGTCCTCCCGGCACAGCGGCGCCAAGGGGAGCTCCACCATGACGGTGTCGCGGGCCAGCGGCGCCAGGTCGATCTGGTCGCCCCGCAGCGGGTAGGTCTGCTCGGGGTCCCAGTCCTCCTCGAAGACCTCGCGCACGTGGGCCGACATGGTGCCCGAGGCGGCTCCCAGGCAGCGGCGGCACTCGCCGTGCCACGGGGCGGTGACCGTCCCGGTGACCACGATCCCGCCGGGCACCGAGTCGAGCATCAGGTCCACCGTCACCTCGGCGTCGGGGGCCACCGCGCTGCCGGTGACCTCCAGCCCGGGCAGCGACCCGGCGCGGACCTCGCGCCGGCGCTCGCCCGGCGCGCGGCGGAGCGCGCCCACGCCGACGAGGAACGGACGGCTTCCCACCCCCGGGAGTCTAGGGGCTGGGCCGGGCCCGGCCCCCGGGCGGGCCCGATCACTCGTCCTGGTCGAAGAAGGCGTCGTCCATGCCCTCGGACGCCCCGAGGCCGCCCCCGTCGGGCCGGAACCCGAGCTCGTCGTCGCGGGGCGCCGCCGACCGGAGCTTCTCCCGGCCGGCCTGGACCGTCTTCAGGGTGCGCTCGAGGACGATCTCGAAGGCGGCCAGCTTCTGGTCGCAGTAGTCGTCGGCCTCGTGGCGGAGGCGGCGGGCGTCGTCCCTGGCCTCCTCCACCGTCTTGCGGGCCAGCTGGTTGGCGGCGCGCACGATGTCGGTCCGCTGGACCATGCGCTCGGCCCGGACCCGGGCGGCGTCGAGGATCTCGTCGGCGTCGCGCTGGGCCTTGGCCAGGAACTCCTCCCGCTCCTTGAGCATCCACCGGGCCCGCTTCAGCTCCTCGGGCAGGCGGGCCAGCGCGTCCTCCAGCAGCTCGCGGACCTCGTCCTTCTCCACCCGCACGGTGGTGGACAGGGGCATGGGCTTGGCGTTGCTCACCACCTCGATCACGCGGCGCAGCAGCGTCTCGCTGTCCACCTGGTCGCCGGGCTGGTGGCTCATCCGTAGCGCTCCACCAGGCGCTTGGCCACCGGGGGCGGCACCATGGCGCTGACCCGGGCCGCGCCGCCGAAGCGGGCGATCTCCCGGATGAGCGACGAGGCGATGAACGACGAGCTGGTGGCGCAGGGGATGAAGACGGTGACGATCTCGGAGATGGCCTCGTTCATCTGCGCCATCTGGAGCTCGTGCTCGAAGTCGGAGACCACCCGCAGGCCCTTGACGATGACGTCGGCGCCCACCCGGCGGGCGAGGTCGACGACGAGCGAGCCGAAGAACTCCACCCGCACGTTGGGGAGGTGCTCGACCGACTGGGAGATCATCTCCCGCCGGTCCTCCAACCCGAACAGCGGCTCGCCCTTCTGCGGGTTGCGCACGGCGGCCACGATGAGCCCGTCGAAGAGGCGGGCAGCCGTCTCGATGATCTCCAGGTGGCCGTTGTGGAGGGGGTCGAAGGAGCCCGGGAACAGGGCTGTCCTCACTCGCTGCCTTTCTCGTCGTCGGGGCCCGCCGCCGGGGCGGCGAGCGTGACAACCGTACCGCCGTAGCGCTTGGCCCTCCGAACGTCCCACGCCGGCCCCGGCTCGAGCTCCCGGTCGCTCTCCAGCACCGCCAGCCGGGCCGGGAGGCGGTCCATGAGCTGGGGCCACGCCTCGTACGCGTAGGGCGGGTCGACCAGCGCCAGGTCCACCGGCGAGGCGGTGGCGACCCAGTCGAGGACGTCGGCCTTGACCACCGTGGCCCGGGCGTAGAGGCCGGTGAGGACCAGGTTCGTCCGCACCACGTCGAGCACCGAGGCGTCGTCGTCCACGAACGTGGCGTGGGCCGCGCCCCGGGACAGGGCCTCGATGCCGAGCGCCCCCGTGCCCGCGAACAGGTCGGCGACCGAGCGACCCTCGACCCCGCCCAGGGAGCCGACCATGTCGAAGATGGCCTCGCGGACCCGGTCGCCGGTCGGGCGCACCCCCGTGCCCTCGGGGGCCCGGAGCCGCCGTCCCCTGGCCGTGCCCGCCACCACCCTCATGCCCGGAGGCTACCGGGGGCCGCCGCCCGGCCGGGCGGCCCTCAGCGCCGGGCCGGCGGCTCGCCCGCCACCGTGTCGGCCGCGACGGCGGTCACGGCCAGGTCCTCGGCGCCCGTCACGGCGATGCGCCCGGCGCCGAACCGGCGGCGCTGGCGGGCCTCCAGCCGGGTGGCCACGAAGCTCAGGGTGGAGTTGATGGCGATGTAGAAGACGGCCGCCAGCCCCAGCGACTGGAGCGAGTTCTGGAAGAACTGGTAGTTCTGCCGCGACCGCCCCAGCAGCTCGTCGTAGCCGATGAGCACGCCGAGCGACGTGTCCTTGAGCAGGGTGACGAGCTGGCTGATGATCGCCGGGACCATGCGGCGCACGGCCTGGGGGATCACGACGTACCCCATGGTCTGCCAGTACCCGAGCCCCACGGCGTAGGCGGCCTCGCTCTGGCCCCGCTCCAGGGACAGGATGCCGGCCCGGAAGATCTCCGCCAGCACCGCGCTGTTGTAGATGGTCAGCCCCACGACCAGCACCCAGAAGGTCTCCAGGCGCAGGTCGCCCTGCTCGACGCCCAGGGACCGGATCTCGATGAAGGGCAGGCCCAGCCACGAGAACAGGATCAGGATGTACAGGGGGAGCCCGCGGAAGAACTCGACGTAGAGGCCGCCCAGCCAGCGCACCGGCCCGTTGCGGGCCAGCCGGCCGAGGGCCATGAGCCCGCCGATCACCATGGCGATGCCCATGGAGGTGGTCGCCACCTTGACCGTGTTGACCAGGCCCAGGAGGAAGAACCTCCACACCGCCCACAGCCGGAACGGGCGCCACTTGGCCGCCTCGAACTGGCCGTTGTCCGCCAGGCGGTTGAGCGCCACGGCGGCGAGGGCGGCCACCGCCACCGCCGCCACGATCGAGTAGACGAGCACCCTTCGCCGGGCGCGGGGGCCCAGCGCGTCGGCCAGGATCGGCGCCGTCACCGCCGGATGGCCAGGCGGCGCTCGATCCCGCCCAGCACGAGCCCGGAGGGGATGGTGAGCAGGAGGTAGGCGATGGCCGCGCCGATGAAGATGGGGATGGGCTGGGCCGTCTCGTTGATGAGCTGCTC
>JBKHXC010000243.1:0-4116 GCA_046566225.1 Acidimicrobiia bacterium | reverse complement strand
TGCGCGCGGTGCCCCACTCGCTGGTCATGGCCACCGTCGACCGTTCGCCCCCCGCCGCCGAGAGCGACCAGGTGGCCATGAGCGGGACGTGCTCGACCACCACCGAGTCACAGGCCAGAACCTGGCGCACGAAAGCGGCCACGTCGTCGGGGCCGATCCAGGTCGCCCCCAGGCGGGCGTCGATCTCGGCCGGGGTGAGGTCGACCGGGTGGACCCGCTCGAGGGCGCCGACGTTGACCGCGAAGCGCTTGTCGCCCTCGACCGCGGCCCGGGCCGTGGCCAGCTTGGCCCGCACGTCGCCCGACAGGTATTCGGCGGCGGTGACCAGGGCGCCGGTGCTCGGGTCGTCGTAGACCAGCTCGCCCAGCTGGGCCCGGGCGGTGGAGGCGTCGACCCCCAGGAGCCGTGCGATCTCGCCCAGGTCGGGGCGCCCGTGGGTGTCGAGGCAGATGGACAGGGCGTCCTGGGCGGAGTCGGCCCCCAGCCGGGGCTGGCGCGGGGTGACCACCCGGCGCTCGAAGATCGCCGCCTTGGTGGCGGACCGCGTGTCGGGGTCGAAGTGCTCCAGCGCCAGCACGGCGTAGAGGTCCGGGTCATGACGGAAGCCCCCCATTCGGGGGAAGACCTTGCGGTGGCGTTCCTCCCCGGTGTCGGGGTCGACCCGGCCGGTGCGGGCCAGGTTGAACCGGTTGAGTGGCCCGTAGCGGCGGACGTAGCTGTCGTACTGACGGTTGAGCCGCTGGCGCGCGGGCTCGAAGGCGTCGTCGTCCCAGCTGCGGGACTGGGCCTCGAGCAACTCGAAGACCGTGTCGCGCAGGGCGATAACGGCCCGCAGCTCGCTCGCTCCATTGGCCGGGGACGGGGCGACGGGCTCGGGCCGGCCGTCGACCATCCTGGCGAACCTCGCGCCCGTGCCCAGGAGGCTCCCCTCCTTGTGCCACGGCTCGGTCCTCGCCGACGCCGGCTGGCCCACCGACGGAGGCGCCTGCGGCGACACGGGGCGTTCGGTGAGGGCCAGCCCCGCCTCGAGCGCGCCCGCCACCACGTCGTCCAGAGCGGCCCTGAGCTGGTCGACCACCGGCGCGCCCGGGCGGGGCCGCACGGTCAGGTCGTGCTCGCCGTACTGGCCACCCACGCTGGACAGGTCCCCGAGCACCCAGCCCGGCCTGGCGGCGAAGACCTGGTTGACCGTCACCGCGCCGTCCGGCGTGGCCACCTCGACGGTGCGCTCGAAGTCCACGCCCCTCGGCGGGAGCCCGGGCTCTCGGCGGCGCAGCACTACCAGGTCGATGACGACGTCGGTGCCGGCGACGGCTCGGAAGGCCCCTTCTGGGAGGCGGACGGCCCCCACCAGGTCGGCGAGGCTCGCGATCTCGCGCCGGGCTGCCGGCGAGCGGGCGTCGAACGTGAACCGGGAGGTGAAGCAGGCGACCAGGCCGCCGGGGCGGGTGAGGCGCAGGCTCTTGATGAGGAAGTGGTTGTGGATCGAGTGGCCGCCGCGGTTGTGGACCGGGTCGGTGAGGGCCACCTTGGCGAACGGGACGTTGCCCACCGCGACGTCGAACCACCCCTCCGGGTAGCGGGTGTCCTGGAAGCCCTCGCGCCGGATGCTGGCGTGCGGGTAGAGGGCCTGCGCGATCGCCGCCGTCACCGGGTTGAGCTCCACCCCGACCAGCTCCAGGTCGAGGTCGTCGGGGGCGGCCCCCAGGAAGACCCCTGTGCCGCAGCCAGGCTCGAGCACCCGACCACCGGTGAAGCCCATGTGGCGCGCCGCGGCCCACACCGCCTGTGCGAACGGGAGGGGCGTGTAGTGCGCGTTCAGCGTGGTGCGCCGGGCGGACCGCCACTCGCGCTCGTCGAGGATGGCCCGCAGCTCGGCTCGCACCGCGACCCACTGCCCGTTGTCGGCGTCGAAGACCCCGGGCAACGACCCCCATCCCGACCAGCGGGCGAGCACGGCCTGCTCGTCTGCGGTCGCGGCGCGTCCCTCCGAGCCCAGGGCGCGCAGCACCCGCACCGCCGCGACATTGGCCCTGGCCTTGGCCGCCGCCCCCGGCGGGGCGAGGTCGTCGGTCCCCCTCGGGCGGAACGCCGGCGCAGGGGCAGCGACCCCTAGTCCTCGGGCTCCTCCGGCGGGTAGAGGGGGGTCCACGGGCCCATCGCCGGGTCCGGGCCGATGAACGCCCCCGTCTCGTCCCGGGGGGCGTCCGCCGGGTCGTTCTCGGGGGCCAGGAAGACCATCTCGGCCAAGACCAGCTCCTCGGCCCTCAGGCGGGCCATGTTCATCGCGCCCCGCCGGTCCGGGTAGCTGTGCTCCTGCCTCGAAGGCGGGGTCAAGGTCGCCGCCAGCGTCCTCGCCAGCTCCTCGACCGCCTGGGCCACCTGCTCGCCCAGCTCCGCGAAGTACGCCGCAGGCTGCGGGATCTGGGCGTACCGGGTTGGCAGGTAGCGGGCCATGTGCTCCTGCGCCATCCGGCCGTAGCGGTTCGGCCGAGTTGGCGACATCTCTTCGGTCGGCATCGGCGCCTCCGTCGTCGGCCTGCTGGTCGAATAGCGACAGCTGTGACCCGCGCGTGATCGTACGCCTGCGCTCGGACACGCCGTCAGGACCTTTCGCTGTCCCGGCCGGCCGCCGGCGTCATCGGCGCCTGGTAGTTCGTCCCCGGGTCGGTCGCCGGCGGGGTCGTGCGCCGCCCGCCGTCCGGCAAGTCGTCCGGTGTCGCATCCTGTGCCCCGCCGTGGTCCAGCGCCACGCCCAACGCCGTGTGGTCGCCCGCCTGCGGCACCGGCCACTCGCCGGCCGCGAGCGCGCCGGGCTCGCCATCGAGGCGCAGCTGACAGGCGATGGGGCGGCTGCTCCAGACAACTTCGACCGCGTGCCTCGATGCCCCTGCGTGGTTCGAAGCCGACACGAGCACGCGTCGCTCGACGCGGTGCCAGTCGCCGCAGAGCTCGTCGTACAGGGCGCTGTGGTACCCGGCGAGGAACACCGTGGCCGGGCTCGTGCGCAGGACGCCGGCCAGCTGCCGGTGGTCCTGTTCGCTGCGGTACTCCACCGAGTAGTCGGCGGCTCGCCTGGCCAGGCTGGCCCTCGTGGCTCCCGGATAGGGCGGGTCGGCGTAGACGACGCCGTCAGCGACCGCGTAGGCCTCGATGCACTCCACGGCTGGGGGGCACTCGATGGTGACGTGGCGGAGGCGCTGTGCGCATTTCGTTGTGTTCACACCTACAGGCCGAGTTCGAGGCTCAGGGGCACGGCTGCCGGCCGCCGGGGGGCGGGGGCGTCGCCGCAGAGGAGGCGAGTCGGGTCCGGTTCGCACAGGACCTCTCGGCCGAAGCGTTCCGGGAAGCGCTGACCGAGGGCCTCGCCGAGCGAGGCGCGATAGGGCGGTTCGGCTTCCCCGAAGCGGCGCAGCGCTTCCCGGCCCGCCTCGGCCAGGAGTCGCTGGGCGGCGTCGGCGTCAGGGGATGGTGGGTTCTTGCGGAAGGCGCCGGCATCGAGGAGACGGTCGGGGGGAGCCAACGCGCTGAACGCCTCGAGCGCCCCTGACTGGCCGGCGGCGAGGCTGACCCGCAGGACCTCGGGATCGACGCCCGGGCCGACGCGTTCGACGAGCTCACGCTGTGTACGCTCGGCGGCGGCGCCCACGAGCCAGCCGTTGCGATCGCACACCGCCTTGAGGGCGGCGTCGGACAGGTCGAGCACGCCGGCGGGGGCAGGGCCGGCCACCTCCCGGAGTTGGTCGAGTCCCACCCGGCGGGGGCCGCACACCGCCAGCTGCATGGCCGTGGCCGGCCGGGTGAGCCCGACCACCCCCAGGGCCAGGACCCGCTCGTCCAGGTCGCCGCGGTGGGTGGCCTCCAGCCAGCGGCGGCCCTCGCCGGCGGCGCGCACCACGTCGCGCAGGTGCGCCACGGCGGGGCCGACCCCGGCCCAGCCCACGAGGTCGTCGTGGCTGGGCACCAGCTGGGCGATGTCGCCAACCGAGCGGGCCGGGACCCGCCACATGACGTCGGGGGCCACGCCGTGGGTCAGCCCGTTGGCCAGGATCCACAGCCGGGGCAGGTCGGGGTCGGAGAGCTGCTGGGCCAGGCGCAGCCGGTCCCGGGCCAGGA
>JBKHXC010000242.1:0-3273 GCA_046566225.1 Acidimicrobiia bacterium | reverse complement strand
GGCGGGGAGAATAGCCCCTCCAGCCGCCGCAGTCGACGATCCCCGCGTTCCCGGTGATCCGCCGTGGTCACCTGGCGGCCGCCAGGTGGGGCCGCAGCCGCCGCTCGGCCCGCCAGCGCAGGCAGTTGGCGTGGGCCGCTGTGGTGTGGCGCTCGGCCGCCGCGGTGGCGAGGGGCACGTCGTCGCCCCGGGTCCGCAGGACCAGGTGCAGCGCCACCTCGTCGATCAGCCCGGAGCGCTGGGCCGCCACCACGTCGTCAAGACCGGACCGGGCCATGGCGAGGTCCTCGGCCGATCGGGCCAGGTCGAGGGACTCCTCGCACACCTCGGCGCTGCGGGGGGCCTCGATGCGGCGGTGGCGGCGGTAGCGCTTGCGCACGTCGAGGATCACGTTGGCCGCCACCGAGCCCCCACGGGTGCAGGGATAGGTCCGGATGCGCTCCCAGGCGAACGACACCAGCTCCTCGAATGACACCGGGTCGTCGGCGCAGCGCGAGGCGGCCAGGCGCATCAGCCCGGGGAGCACGGCCTGGAGCACGGCGCGGGCGGCGAAGTCGTCGCCGGGGGCGAGGCGGGCCAGGGCGGCGAGCGCCGCTCGGTCGGTGCCGCGGCGGCCGGGGCCGGGAGCGATGGCGGCCGCCGGGTCGGCGTAGGGGGAGAGCGCGGGCTCCCGGGCCGCCCATCGGGCCAGGGCGGCAGTGGCGGCGGGGCTGGTGGCGATGCGGTCCCATTCGGCGTTGAGCCGGGCCAGGGTCGGGTTCATCTCGTCCTCCTCGGTTCTCGGGTGCGCCACGAGGATCGAGGGTGCGTATCCCGGCAACGATCCCGCCGCGATTCCCGGATGCGTCCGGGAAGCGAAATTTCTTGCCGGACGGTCACGGGACGGGTTCCCGGGAAGCGGCGCGGGTTCGGTCACGGGACCGATCCAACAGCGCCGGTATCCCGGCAACGTTCCCGGCAGACATCCCGGCAACGTTCCCGGGAACGTCACCTCATGGCATTCGAGTCTCTGGGACTCCCGGGAACCGTCCCGTGGGACCCCTGGAGCGGTCGGCGTGCCCGGCACCAGGAGCGGTCCGGCGTCGACGCGGTCCGCCGAGCCGGGGCGCCCGCCGCCCGGCGGGCTGCTCGGGGTAGGGCGCGAGATCCGGGCCGGCAGCCGGGCCTTTGGGGGCATGACACCTCGACCCGAGCTCATCGAGCTCCACGCCATGCCCCACCCGGTGCCGGCTCTGCGCCGGAGCGGGTTCGCCCTCGACCACCCCTACCTGGAGCAGTGCTGGGGGCCGCTGATCGGCCCGAGCTCGGTCGCCCTGCTGCGCCACTGCGGCGCCCGGCTGGCCGATGCCGGTGGACCGCTGCGGGTCTCCGCCGCCGAGCTGGCCGCCCAGCTGGGCCGCAAGCCGGGGAGGGGCGCCCACAGCCCGCTGTGGCACAACGTCGACCGGCTGGTGCGCTTCAAATTCGCCTTCACCAGCGACGACCACGCCCGGCTGGGCGTCTACACCTCGATCGCCGCCGTGCCCGGGTACGTGCTGCACCGCCTCCCGGCCTGGAGCCGGCAACGGCACCGCCAGTTGCTGGCCGCCCACCTCGAGCAGGTGGCCACCGAGGACCTGCGGGCGCAGTGGCGGGTGCTGGCGCCGGCGGAAGCCGACGCCCTGCTCGCCGCCCACCCGACCCTGGCCGAGCGCATCGCCCCCGAGGCGGCCAGCCGCGCCGCCGACCCGGGCCCGGGGGTGGGACCGCCGGCCGCCGGCGCCGAGCCCGCCGAGGTGCGCATGGCCCGCCGACTCGACCAGCTGGGGACCAACCGCGCCGGTCCCGCGAGCCTCGGCCGATGAGGGCCCGTCCCGCTGTTCCCGGAGGCTTCCAGGGACGTCTCGGGCCGTTCCCGGGAACCTGTCCCGGTTCCCGGCAGAGTTCCCGGCAACACCCCGCCCCGCCGTCCCGCGACCGTCGTGAAACCACCCCCTCCCCCGGACACACCCTTGCAGGTTTCCCTCCGGGAAACCTGCGGAACGTCCGCGTGCAGCGCCGGAGCTGGTCGTGAGATTCACCGTCACCGCCCTCGGCTCGGCCGGCGGCCGCACCGTCGGCCAGGTGGTTGCCGACCTCGTCCGTTACCTCGAACCCCGTCCTCCGGCGGTCGCCGGACCGACCGTCGGCGCCCCGCCGGTGCCCGGAGGCGAAGGCCCGGCGAGCTACTACGCCGACCGGGGCAGCGAGCCGGGCCGCTGGCTCGGCTACAGCGCCGGCGAGGCCGGCCTGGTGGGTGCGGTGGACACGAAGGACTTCGCCCGGGTGCTCGCCGGCCGCGATCCCGGCACCGGTGAACGCCTGCTCACCGCCACCGGCTCGGCTGGCCGTCGCCCCACCCTCGGCGCCGGCCAGGCCACCCGCATCGGGGCCGATGGCGAACCGCTCTACGACACCGCCGACGTCGCCGCCGCCCTGCGCATCACCCGCCGGGAGGCCGAGGCCCTCCTCGACGCCGGCGACCGCCGGTGGAGGGACGCGGCGGCGGGAACTACACGCGTGCCGGAGCCCGAGGGCAGCTACCTCGTCTCGGAACTCGACGAGCACGACACGCGGTGGGTCACCGCCACCGAGCTCGACCGCTGCGAGGACGCCAGGGCTCTCGGCGCCGACCCCAAGGCCGTCGCCGCCGCCGGCGAGTCCGGCGACCAGCTGTCGCTCGTCGAGGCGGCCCGTCTGGCCGGCGTGACGGCGCAGTACCTGCGGGGACTGTGCCGGCGATGGGAGCAGCACCGTGAGTCGATCACCGCCGCCCTGGCCGAGGGCAAGGACCCTGAACGTGCCTGGGTTGTCGCCCATCGGGGCACCAAGGGCCAGTGGATCGTCACCCGGGCCAACCTGGTGGCGTTCCTGGAGCGGCGCGTCGCTCCTGCCGTCCGGGTCGGCTACGACGTCACCCTCACCACCGAGAAGTCCCTCGGCGTCCTCGCCGGCCTGGGCACGGACGAGGTGCGCCGGGCGGTGCTGGATGCCATCCAGGCGGGCAACGACGCCGGGTTGGCCTATCTGGAGTACCACGCCGCCGCCGGGCGCTCCCGAGGGAAGGAGGTGCTGGCCCGGGGGCTCACCATCGCCTCCTTCCGGCACCTGACCAGCCGAGCGCTCGACCCGTTCCCGCACCACCACAACGTGGTGGCGAACGCCATCGTCGACGAGCACGGCACCCGGCGGGCCCTCGACGCCCGAGGCCTGTACACCCATGCCCAGGCCGCCTCGGCGCTGGCCACCGCCCGG
>JBKHXC010000241.1:0-7653 GCA_046566225.1 Acidimicrobiia bacterium | reverse complement strand
GGGGCGGTTGAGGCGGATGGCGCCGGTGGAGCCGAAGAAGCGGGCGTCGCCGAAGGCGAAGATGCCGCCGTCGGAGGCCACCAGCCAGTAGCCCCCGCCGGAGGGCGTGGAGGCCATGCCGACGATGGGCTGGTTGAGGCGGATGGCGCCGGTGGAGCCGAAGAAGCGGGCGTCGCCGAAGGCGAAGATGCCGCCGTCGGAGGCCACCAGCCAGTAGCCCCCGCCGGAGGGCGTGGCGGCGACCCCCACGATGGGCCGGGCCAGGGCGAGCCCGGCGGCCGAGCCGTGGAAGCCGGCCGAGCCGACGGCGTACACGCCGCCGGCGGCGGTCGCCAGCCACGACCCGGTGCCGTCGGGCACGGCGGCGGCACCGACCACCGGGCGGGACGGGTCCACGGGCAACGGACCGGTGGCGCCCGTGGCCCCGCCGTCGCCGAACACGAACGTGCGCCCGTCGGACGAGACCAGCCGGTAGCCGCCGGGAGGGCTCACGGTGGCCGGCGGCGGGGGCGGCGGGGGCGGCGGGGGCGGCGGGGCGGGAGCCGGTGCCGGTGCCGGTGCCGGGGGCGGCGCGGGGGCGACGGGGGTCACGGCGACGGAGAGCGACTCGGCCGATCGGTTCCCGGCCCGGTCGAACGACGAGACGGTGTAGACGTACAGCGCCCCGTTGGCCAGGCCGGCGTCGGCGTAGGACGCCGAGGAGGTGGTGGCGACGGGGGCGCCGTCGCGGCTCACCCGGTAGCCGGCCAGGTCGGCGTCGGCCACCGGCTGCCACGACAGCGAGACCCGGCCGTCGCCCGGTGCCCCGGCCAGCCCGCTGGGCACCGCCGGCGGCGTGGTGTCGGGCGGGGGCGCCGACGACGAGGTGAGGAACGCGCTGTCGGCGGTGTTCCAGCGGCCGGCGAGGTAGCTGCCGGGCAGGGGGGCGGTGGAGAAGTAGTCGTCGTTGCCGCAGTCGAGGAGGTACTCCTGGGACGCCGGGCACACCTCCGACAGCACGGTCGAGGGGTCGTCGACGTAGCACATGCGGTCGTGCTCGTCGGTGCAGTGCCAGCCGCGGGTGGCGTTGGGCGCCGAGAGCTGGACGCCGCCCAGCACGTGCACCAGCTCGTGGGCCTCCACCGAGGCGCTCCGTCCCCAGCAGCCGTTGTCCACCCGGGCGACCAGGGGCTCGGCCCACGGCACCCCGTTGTTCCAGTTCTCCTGGCCCGGCCGGTCGTCGCCGTAGATGCCGGCGATGCCGCAGTACACGTTGGCGTCGGCCCAGACCAGGTACTTGCGGTCGCTGCGGTGAAAGCCCTGGGCGGCCAGCTCGGCCTCGGTGTTGGACAGGTTGTCGTCGCCCGACGGCGACAGGACGACCTTGGCCACCGACAGGCTGCAGTCGGGGTTGGTCACCCAGCGCACGTGGCGGACGCCCCCGGTCTGCGCCGCGCTGGCGCTGAACACCCCGTCGGCGGCGGTGGCCCACTGCGAGATCAGGGGGGCGACGCTGGCGTAGCGGTCGGTGCGGTCGCTGGCCACGGCGTAGATGGCCTGCACCCGGGGGCCGGAGGTGCCGTCGCCGATGCACAGGATCGACCCCGCCCCCTCGGCGGGCGTGCCGGCAGCCGGCGGCTCGGCCGCCTCGGCGGCGAGGGCGGCGAGCGAGCGCGGCCGGGTCACGTCCACGCCGGGGGGCGCCGGGTCCGGGCCGTGGGTGCAGCGCCCGCTGCCCCGCTCGCCGAGCTCGAACCCGTCCCGGCAGGACCCGTCCGGCTCGGGGGCGTGCAGGCCCCGGTGGACCATGCCCTGCCGCGAGGCGTCGGAAGGGACGCCGGCCGCGTCCGGGGCCGTGGACGGTGCGGCCGCCGCCGGCCCGGCCGGGGCCAGGCCGGCGGTGGCCAGCACCACGCAGATCTTGACGGCGACAGCGCCGAGCCTTCCCATCCGGACCTCCCGGTCGTCGGATAGGTGTCGGCGCCCGGAAGGGCCCGATTGAGCGGAAGTTCGGCCCCAGCACCTACCATTGGGGGTTCCCGCTTCGTGCCCCGCCCCGGCGGCCGGCACGACCCGAGCCCGAGAAGGCCGCCATGCCCGCGCGCTCCGACCTGCGCAACGTCGCCATCATCGCCCACGTCGACCACGGCAAGACCACCCTGGTCGACGCCATGCTGTGGCAGTCGGGCATCTTGCGCACCAACCAGGACGTCGCCGAGCGGGTGCTGGACTCCAACGAGCTGGAGCGGGAGAAGGGCATCACCATCCTGGCCAAGAACACCTCGGTGCGCTACGGCGAGGTCAAGCTGAACATCGTCGACACGCCCGGCCACGCCGACTTCGGCGGCGAGGTGGAGCGGGCCCTGTCGATGGTGGACGGGGTGCTCCTGCTGGTCGACGCCGCCGACGGGCCCCAGCCCCAGACCCGGTTCGTGCTGCGCAAGGCCCTCGAGGCCCGCCTGCCGGTGATCCTGGTCGTCAACAAGGTGGACCGGCCCGACGCCCGCACCAAGGAGGTGCTCGACGAGGTCTACGAGCTGTTCCTCGACCTCGACGCCGACCACGACCAGATCGAGTTCCCGATCGTCTACTGCAACGCCCGGGCGGGGCGGGCGTCGCTCGACCCCGACGTCGAGGGGGCGACGCTGGCGCCGCTGTTCGACCTGCTCGTCTCCCGCATCCCGGCGCCCACCTACGACGACGGCCACCCCCTCCAGGCGTTCGTCACCAACCTCGACCGCTCGCCCTACCTGGGCCGGCTGGCCGTGTGCCGGGTCCGGCAGGGCACCATCAGCCGGGCCACGGGGGCGGCGTGGTGCCGGGCCGACGGCACGATCGAGCGGGTCAAGCTGGGCGAGCTGTTCGTCACCGAGGGACTGGAGCGGGTCCCGGCCGACGAGGCGGGACCGGGCGAGATCATCGCCGTGGCCGGACTCGACGAGGTGACCATCGGCGAGACGCTGGCCGACCCCGACGACCCCCGCCCGCTGCCGGTGATGGCCATCGACCAGCCCAGCCTGTCGATGACGGTCGGCGTGAACACCTCGCCGCTGGCCGGCCGGGACGGGACCAAGCTCACCGCCCGCCAGATCAAGGCCCGCCTCGACACCGAGCTCATCGGCAA
Organism: Acidimicrobiia bacterium; assembly: GCA_046566225.1. Lineage (GTDB taxonomy): Bacteria > Actinomycetota > Acidimicrobiia > Acidimicrobiales > DATLFN01. The sequence continues at coordinate 4,550 of JBKHXC010000241.1, read as the reverse complement.
CGTGTCGCTCAAGGTGCTGCCCACCGGCCGGCCCGACACCTGGGAGGTCCAGGGCCGGGGCGAGCTGCAGCTCGCCGTGCTGGTCGAGACCATGCGCCGGGAGGGCTTCGAGCTGACCGTGGCCAAGCCTCAGGTGGTGACCCGGGAGGTCGACGGCAAGCTGCACGAGCCGGTCGAGCGGCTGAGCGTCCACGTCCCCGAGGAGCACCTGGGCACGGTCACCCGGCTGCTCGCCGTGCGCAAGGGTCGCCTCCAGCACATGGTCAACCACGGCACGGGCTGGGTCCGCCTCGAGTACCTCGTCCCCGCCCGGGGCCTGATCGGGTTCCGGACCGAGTTCCTGACCGAGACGCGGGGCACGGGCATCCCCCACCACGTCTTCGAGGGCTACGAGCCCTGGCACGGCGAGCTGCGCACCCGCCAGACGGGCAGCATCGTGGCCGACCGGCGGGGCGCCACCACCACCTTCGCCCTGCTCAACCTCCAGGAGCGCGGCGACATGCTCGTCGCCCCCGGGACGGAGGTCTACGAGGGCATGATCGTGGGCGAGAGCCCTCGCTCGGAGGACATGGACGTCAACCCGGTCAAGGAGAAGAAGCTCACCAACATGCGCTCGTCCACCGCCGACGAGCTGGTGCGCCTCACCCCGCCCCGGGTGCTCTCGCTGGAGCAGGCCCTGGAGTTCATCGCCGACGACGAGTGCGTCGAGGTCACCCCCAAGTCGGTGCGGCTGCGCAAGCTGGCGCTCACCCAGGCCGAGCGCCGCAGGGCCCACAAGCGCGACCGCCCGGCGTAGGACGGCCTACCCGCGAACCCGTCGGTCCGGCGCGGCCCGCCGGCGACCTGCCTAGCCGCGGACCTGCTGGGCCAGGTAGTGCGCCTCGCCGATCTGGTCGACGAGGTCGAGCTGGGACTCGACCCAGTCGGCGTGCTCCTCCTCGCCCCGCAGGATGCCCTCCAGGAGCTGGCGGGTCCCGTGGTCGCCCTCCTTGGTGCAGGTGGCGACGCCCTTGTTGAGCCGGGCGATGGCCTCGGTCTCCAGGGCCAGGGCCAGGCGCAGCTTCTCCACCACCGTCTCGCCCACCCGCACCGGGCCCAGGCGCTGCATGTTGGGCACCCCGTCGAGGTAGAGGATCCGGTCGATCAGCGCCTCGGCGTCCTTCATCTCGTCGATGGAGTCGGCCCGGATGTGCTCGGCCAGGCGGTGGTAGCCCCAGTTCTCGCACATCTTGGCGTCCACGAAGTACTGGTTGACCGCCGTCAGCTCGGCGGTCAGGACGTCGTTGAGCAGGTCGACGATCCCCTTGGCTGCCTTCACCCCGTGCTCCTCCCTCGCGTCGGGCCCATTCGACCCGGTGCGGGCACCGGCGTCAAGCGGCGTGGGCGCCGGCCGGGGCCGCCGGCCCGAGGCCGTACTCGGCGAGGAGGGACTCCAGCGCCGGCCAGCAGCCGCCGCAGCGCGAGCCGGCTCCGCACGAGCGGCCCAGGGCCCGGGGATCGGAGGCGCCGGCCTCGATGGCGCCCCGGATCGTGCCGTCGGTGACCGCCCGGCAGTGGCAGACGAACACGCCCGCTACCCCGCGTTCCCGGCCAGGGCCGCGGCGCCGGCGGCGGGAGCCGCCGGGGTGCCGGGGGTGCGCACGACGCCGGGCACGCCGGCGGCCAGGAGGGCGGTGGCCGTGCGCAGGGGGACGGTGCGCAGGACGGGCCGGCGGTGGGCCATCCCGGCCACCTCGCACGTCGTACGCTCGGGGCCCACCACGATGCGGACCCAGCTCACCCGCTGGAGCCCCAGCTCCGGGAGTGCGGAGAGCTGGCCCTGAGGGGTGCCTCCCATACCTCCTTAGGTAACCCTAAGGAGAGGGCATTGTCAACGGCCCCGGGCCGGAAAACTGCCTCACGTGGCCGCTCCTACCGCTGATGGGCCGGGCACCACCACGTGGTCCGACCGCCCACCGTCGCCCGGCGCAGCGCCGCCCCGTCCCGGGGGCAGGCGCCGCCCGCCGTGCGGGCCGGCATGAGGTCGCCGGCGTGGGAGCCGCCCCGGGCGATGAGGTCCGACACCGCCCCCCGCAGGTGGCGGTGCAGGCGGCGCAGCTCGGCCGGCGCCAGCGACCCCGCCGGGCGGCGGGGGTCGAGCCCGGCCCGCCACAGCGTCTCGTCGGCCAGCAGGTTGCCGACGCCGGCCAGGCGGGCCTGGTCCATCAGGCGGGCCTTGAGGGGCGCCGTCGACCGCCCCAGGGCGGCCCGCAGGCCGGCGGGCGTGACGGTGAGGACGTCGGCGCCCAGGCGGCCCTCGTCGGGGTCGAGGACCACGCCGCCCAGGCGGCGGGGGTCCCGGACCCGGAGGTGGCCGCCGCCGGCGAAGCGCACGCCGAAGCGGTCCCAGGCGGCCAGGTCCTGGTCGCTGGAGTACAGCAGTTGCCCCACCCCGGCCCGGCCGTCCACCACCAGGCGCCCGGTCATCCCGAAGCGCAGGCCGAGCACCGGGCCGTCGCCGGAGGTGTCGAGCAGCAGGAGCTTCCCCCGGCGCCGGGCGGCGGTGAACGACCGCCCGGCCAGCGCGGCGCCCAGCGAGGCGGCGTCGAGGCCGCCCTTCAGGAACCAGGCGTCGGGCGCCTCCACCGCCGCCACCGGCCGGCCCAGGGCGGTCCCGGCCAGGACGCGGTAGGCCTCCACCTCGGGCAGCTCGGGCACCGGGGGCACGGTACCGGCGCCCGTAGACTCGCAGGGATGCCCGACGCCAAGCCCCGCTGGACCGCCCAGTGGAAGGAGCTGTTCTCCGAGGTGGTGACCTCCGGGCTGTGCACCGGCTGCGCCGGCTGCGTGGTGGCCTGCCCCCACGACGTGCTGGGCTACGACGACGCCCAGGGCGTCTACCGGCCGTTCCACCTGGAGGAGGAGCTGGGCCCGGCCGACTGCACCCACGGCCAGAAGGGCTGCACCTCCTGCACCCGGGCCTGCCCCCGGTTCCGCGACTGGGAGCCCGAGATCGACCGGCACCTGTTCGGCCGGGCCCGGCGCCCCGACGAGATGGAGGGCGTCTCCAAGGACATCATCCTGGCCCGGGCCGTGGACCCCGAGATCCACGAGCGGGGCCAGGACGGCGGGCTGGTGTCGGCCATCCTGCTGTGGGCGCTGGAGAAGGGCTACATCGACGCCGCCCTCGTCTCCTACCTGGAGGGCGACGGCACGAGCTGGAAGGCCGTCCCCGGCGTGGCCCGCACCCGCGAGGAGGTCCTGGCGTCGGCCGGCAGCCGCTACACCTACTCGGCCAACACCATGGCCTACGCCGAGGCGGTGGCCGGCGGGGCCGAGAAGCTGGCCCTGGTGGGCATGAGCTGCCAGTCCTCGGTGCCCCCCGTGCTGGCCGTGCGCAAGGCGGGCAAGCCCGCCCGCCGCTTCGCCCTCAACATCGGGCTGCTGTGCTCAAAGACCTTCGACGACGCCATCTTCGAGGAGCTGTTCGAGGCCCGGTACGGCCTGCGGAAGCAGGACATGGTGAAGATGAACATCAAGGGCGTCTTCCAGATCTGGATGCGCAACGGCGACTACCACGAGGTCCCGCTCAAGGAGTGCCACGCCTGGACGCGGGAGGGCTGCAAGCTCTGCCCCGACTTCGCCGCCGAGCACGCCGACATCTCCACCGGCGGCATCGGCGCCTTCAACGACTGGACGCTCACCATCGTCCGCACCGACCTCGGACGCGAGATCATCGTGCGGATGCTCCGGGACGGCGTCATCCAGGGCCGGCCGGGCGACGACGACCCCGGCGCCATCGCCCTGCTGCGCAAGCTGTCGGTGGTGAGCCGCCGGCGCTGGCCGGACACGGCCGTGCCCGACCCCAAGGCGGGCGTCCCCCCCAGGAAGCCCAAGCCGGCGCCGGCCGCCACTTGAAGCGGGCGGGACGCCGGCCCGGAAGCGGGCGGGCTCCATGCGGCAGGAACGGGCGCATGGCGCCACTCGGTGCCGCATGAGCCTCGGCTCGGGGGCGGCCCGCCGCCGCGAGGCGGTGGGCCCGGGTGCGTGGCCGGCGCGGCCGGCGGTGGTCAGCCGGCGGCGGCCAGGGCGGCGCGGATCTGGTCGAGGTGGGCGCGGTCGTGCGAGGCCATGGCGCCGGCCAGGGCGGCCAGCGTGATCGGACCCCGCTCCTGGTGGACGCCCTCGCGCTCCCACTCCTCGTCGGTGGCCGAGGCGAACAGGCGCAGGTCGGCGTCCCGCAGGGCGCGCCACCGGTGGAGCGCGTCGCGCACGTCGGCGTCGAGGCCGGCGAAGCGGGCGGCCCACGCCTCCTGCGGGAAGGCGGGCAGGAACGGGCGGTCGACGGTCAGGATCATCCGGGCCCGCACGCCGTAGACCAGCTCGGCGTCGGCCAGGTGGCCGACCACCACGCCGGCCGACCACTCGCCCGGCGCCGGCGGCCGGCGCAGCCGGACCGGGTCGGCCCCCGACACGAGCGACACCAGGTCCAGCGCGGTCGCCTTGAGGCGGTGGAGGGCGGCAGAAGCACCGGCCGGCGGCATGGGCCAACCTCAGCACGTGGCGCCGGC
>JBKHXC010000240.1:0-1889 GCA_046566225.1 Acidimicrobiia bacterium | reverse complement strand
CGCCGGCGCCGGCGCCGGCGCCGGCGTCGCGCCGGCTGCTGGTGGTCGAGGGCTGCGCCCGCCACGGTGCGCCGGCCTGCGTCCACCGCCGGGGGCGGGTCGCCCACCGCGGCGACGACGGCGACGGCGCACTGGGCTGGCTGCTGGCCGAGCTGAACGACGGGGCCATCGCCCGCTACGACGGCCTCGCCGTCCACGCCGGCGTGGTCGCCCGCCACGGCCGGGCCATCGCCTTCCCGGCCGAGTCGGGGGCGGGCAAGACGACCCTCACGGCGGCGGCCGTCGCCGCCGGCTTCGGCTACCTGTCGGACGAGGCCCTGTGCGTGCCCTTCGGCTCCGACGACATCGCCCCCTACCCGCGCCCGCTCGCCCTGTCGGCCTGGAGCCGGCGCCACGCCGGCCTGGACGGGGTGGCCGGGTACCGCCTGTCGCCCGACGAGGTCCTCGTCACCCCCGCCGCCCTGGGCGCCTGGCCGCCGCCGGCGGGGGCCCGCCTGGCCCACGTCGTGGTCCTCCGGCGACGCCCCGGCCCGCCCGCCCTCGAGCCGGCCTCGGCGGCCGACGCCATGGCCGCGCTCCTCCGGCACTCGTTCCACCACTACAAGCGCCCGCCGGAGTCCTTCGCCCGCTGCGCCTCGCTGGCGGGCCAGGCCCGGGCCTGGCGCCTCGGCCTGTCCGACCCCGCCGACGCCGCCGCCCTGCTCGCCGAGCGGCTGGGCGCCCCGTAGGGGACGGCGGGCGGGCGACGCCTTCCGAGCGTCGCTGCGCCCGCCCGCCGGCGAGGCCCGCGATACGAGCCCGAGAGGGGAATCGAACCCCTGACCTACGCATTACGAGTGCGTTGCTCTGCCGGCTGAGCTACTCGGGCGGGGCGGCCAGCGTAGCGGCGGGCCGGCCGGCGCCACGGGCGTCGTCAGCGGCCGCCGGCATCCACCTCCAGGCGGCCGAGGCGCACGAGCAGGGCCTGGAGCAGGAGGGTGACGTTGGGGTTGTGGACCAGCGCCTCGTTGGCCGCGCCCACCGCCTCCACCGCCGCCAGCTCGGCCCGGGGCCGGCCGGCGGCGGCCAGGCGGTCGCGGTAGGCGCCGGCCAGGGCGGCCAGGCCGAAGCGCAGCTCGTCGGTGCGGGCCCGGCGCTCCTCCCGCTTGTGGCGGGCCTCGAGCTCCTTGCGCTCCGAGGCCCGCTCGCCGAAGGCCCTGGCCCGCTCGGCCGCCTCGGCCGCCTCGGCGGCGTGGCGGGCCCGCAGCGGCTCGACGACCGTCTCCAGGCCGGCCAGCAGCTTGTCGGCCAGGGCGGCGGCCGTCGCCCCGGTGCCGTCGAGGCGGGCAGGCACGCCCGACCAGGCGTCGCGGCGGGCGGCGAAGCCGGGGTCGGAGGCCCGGAGCCGGGCCCGCTCCGGGCGCCCCCCCGAGGCGGCCGCCACCTGGCCGGCCAGGTCGGGCGCCACCCCCTCGCCGACCAGCGCCTCGGCGATCACCTCGGGGGCCACCGGCGGGAAGTCGACCCGGGCGCAGCGGCTGGCGATGGTGACCAGCTCGGGGGGGACGTGCTCGGCCAGCAGGACGAACACGGTCGTGGCCGGCGGCTCCTCGATGGTCTTGAGCAGGGCGGGGGCGGCCTGCTCGACGAGGTGGAAGTCGACCAGCACCAGCACCTTGCGCCGGCCCTCCACCGGGCTGGTGGCCGCCAGCCGGCCGATCTCCCGGGCGTCGCCCACGGTGATGTAGGGGCCGGTGCGCTCCCGCACGACGACGTCGGGGTGGGCGCCGCCCAGGGCGCGGGCGCACGCGTCGCAGGACCCGCAGCCCCCCGCCCCGCACAGCAGGGCGGCGGCGAAGGACCGGGCGGCCCGGCGCTTGCCCACGCCCGGCGGGCCCACCAGCAGGTAG
>JBKHXC010000239.1:0-5557 GCA_046566225.1 Acidimicrobiia bacterium | reverse complement strand
GCCCTGCCCGCCGCCGGCGCGTCCGCCGCCGGCGGCGACCAGGTGCGGCTCGGCCCGCACCGGCTCGGGGGCGGCGGGGTCCACCGTCACCTCCACCCAGCCCACCAGCGGGCTGCCGTAGGTCTCGACCCGCACCACGTTGGGGACGGGCCGGCCGGTGGCCGGGTCGGCCAGGGGTCGGTCGCGGCGGAACACGTGGGTGTCGCCGTGGAGGACGACCACCGGCCCCGGGAACCGCGACGCCTGCTCGGCCAGGACGGCGAGGAACCGGTCGTAGCCGTCCACCCGCTGCGCCACCCGGTGGGCGGCGCCCACCTCGAATCGCGGGTCGGCCTGGAAGAACACCGCCACCGCCCCCGACCCCGACGCCAGGGCGGCGTCGAAGCCGGACCGCAGCCAGGCGGCCACCGCCTCGTCGCGGGCGGCGAGCTCGGCGGCGGCGGCCGCCCGGGAGGCCGGCGAGCGGGGCGGGCCAGGGTCGGCCGGGCCGGGCACGGGGGGGACGGAGTTGTTGTTGCTCCCGACCACGTGCACGCCGATGGCGGTCAGCAGGCCCACCTGCCACCGGCTGTGCTCGGGGTAGCCGGGCCGCTGGCGGTCGAGGTCCATGGTGCGCCGGCCGAAGCTGCGGTCGTCGGGGTACATGGCCCGGCGCAGGGCCGCCAGGCGCTCCAGGGGGTCGTAGCCGCTGCCCCAGCAGTCGGTCCACTTGTTGTCGCCGGGGACGTAGACGAGGGGGGCGGCGAAGCGCCCGAACGTCTCGGCCGCCTCGGCGAACACCTCGTCGCCGCACTCGCCCCCGCCCGCCAGGTCACCGATGTTGACGGTGAACGCCACGCCGGCGGCGTTGACCTCCTCGACCAGGCGGGCCACGAGGGGCCGCTCCGACTCGCGGTAGGGGGCGTCGCCCCACAGGGCGAAGCGGACCGGCTCGGCGGCCGGGGCCGGGGCCGGCGTCCCCGTCGGGGCCGTGGAGTCCGGCCCGGCGGCCGGCCCGGGCCCGCCGCCGGCGCACGCCGCCAGCAGGCCGCACAGGGCCAGGCCCGCCCGGGCGGCCCGGGAGCGCGGCGGGCGCCGCCTCACGCCGGCGTCAGGCGACGATCTCGTCGGCCAGAGCGGCCCGGAGGTCCTCGTCCCTGGTGACGAACAGCACCTTGTTGAACATGAAGAACTTCACGATCCACAGCACGCCGAAGGCGGCGATCACCGAGCCGTTGACGATGAGGGCCTGGACCAGGCGGGAGTCGGCCACGTCCAGCGCCCACCCCTCGGCGGCGTGGGCGGCCCACGTCGAGAAGGCCAGGCCGGTGAAGGCCAGCGCCCAGAACGGGGCCACCTCCTTGAGCAGGTGCGAGCGCCCCGTCCGGCCCCACGTCCAGCGCCGGTTCAGCCAGTAGGACGGCACCCCGCCCACCACGAAGGCCAGCAGGTTGGACGACCGGGCCGTCCAGTGCAGCCCGGCGAAGGCCCCGAACAGCGCGACCTGACTCACGCCCACCGACACGGCCGACACGACCATGTAGCGGAACGCCTTCTGGCCGCCGGGCGTGCGAGACCGCTCCAGGACCTTGTCGAGCACGGCGCGCACCGGTCGATGGTACTGCCCTGGCGACAGGCCTCCGCCCTCCCCGGTCGCCGGCGCCCGGTGGCCTCAGGCGCCCATGGCGTGGTACCCGCCGTCGACGTGGACCATGGACCCGGTGGTGGCGGGGAACCAGTCGGACAGCAGGGCCACCACCGCCTTGGCCACCGGCTCGGCGTCGCCCACGTCCCAGCCCAGGGGCGCCCGGGCGGCCCACGCCTCCTCGAAGCCGGCGAAGCCGGGGATGGCCCGGGCCGCCACCGTGCGCAGCGGCCCGGCGCACACCAGGTTGACCCGGATGCCGGCCGGGCCCAGGTCGCGGGCCAGGTAGCGGGCGGTCGACTCCAGGGCGGCCTTGGCCACGCCCATCCAGTCGTAGACCGGCCACGCCCGGCGGGCGTCGAGGTCGAGGGCCACGATGGACCCACCCGCCCCCTTCATCAGGGGCAGGGTCGCCTCGGCCAGCGCCTTGAGCGAGTAGGCGGACACGTGCAGGGCGGTGGCCACGTCGTCCCACCCGGCCCGCAGGAAGTCGCCGCCCAGGCAGGCCTCGGGGGCGAAGCCGATGGCGTGGACGACCCCGTCCACCCGGCCCCACCGCTGCTCCAGGTCGGCGGTCAGCCGGGCCAGGTGCTCGGGCCGGGTGACGTCCACCTCCAGCACGTCGGGCGGCCGGGGGAGCCGCCGCGCCGACCGCCTGGTGAGGCTCATGGGCCGCCCGAAGGAGGTGAGGACGACCTCGGCCCCCTGCTCCTGGGCCAACCGGGCCACCGAGAACGCGATCGACGCCTCCGTCAGCACCCCGGTGACGAGCAGCCGTTTTCCGGAAAGCAGCATGGGCGACGCTCCTAGGTCAGGCGGCGGGGTGCGGGGGCGCTCGCCGCAGCACGACCAGCTCGGCGAGCAAGCTCCGCTTGCGACGGCGACATCACAGCGGCGAGTCGGAGTGCCGGCGGCCGCTGGTCGCCGCCGAAGGCGGCCCCCCCGGCTGCCGGCCAACAAGGACAGGGCGGAGGCCGGCGGCTCCGCCGCCGGCCGGAGCACGATCAACTCGGCGAGCAAGCTCGGCTTGCGAGCCGATCTTCACAGCGGCGAGTTGGAGTGCCGGCGGCGGGGGTGGCGCTCGCGCTTGGTGCGGAGGGCGGCGAGGGCGGCGGCCACCGCCCGGCGGGTGTCGGCGGGGTCGATGACGTCGTCCACCAGGCCGCGCTCGGCGGCCACCAGCGACGAGCAGTAGCGGGCGGCGTAGTCCTCCTCCAGGATGCGGCGCTGCTTCTCCCGCTCCTCGTCGTCGTCGACGGCGGCCAGGCGCCGGCCGTGGAGGATGCTGACCGCCCCCGCCGGGCCCATCACCGCCACCTCGGCGCCCGGCCACGCCAGGCTGACGTCGCCGCCCAGGCCCCGCGAGTCCATGACGATGTACGCCCCGCCGTAGGCCTTGCGCAGGACCACCGAGACCCGGGGGACGGTGGCGGCGGCGTAGGCGTGGACCAGCTCGGCGCCGTGGCGGATCATCCCCCGCCACTCGATGTCCTTGCCGGGCTGGAACCCGGGCGTGTCGACCAGGGTCAGCAGCGGCACGTTGAACGCGTCGCACAGCTGCACGAACCGGGCGCCCTTGCGGGAGGCGTCGATGTCGATGGTCCCGGCCATGACCGAGGGCTGGTTGGCCAGCACGCCGACCGGCGAGCCGCCGAGGGTGGCCAGCCCGGTGACCAGGTTCGGGGCGTGGGCCGCCCGCACCTCCAGGAACGAGCCCTCGTCCACCACGTCGTCGACGACCACCCGCACGTCGTAGGGGGCGGTGGCCCGCTCGGGGACGGCCCCGGCCGCCCGGCGGGCGTCGCGGTCCACCGGGTCGTCGCTCCAGCGGGCGGGCGGCTCCTCGGCGTTGTTGGGCGGGAGGTAGGACAGGGCGTCGAGGGCGAGGGCCAGGCCCTCCTCCTCGCCGGCCGCCTCGGCCCACGCCACCCCGGTGCGGGCGGTGTGCACGGCGGCACCGCCCAGCTCCCGGTGGCCGACGTCCTGGCCGGTGAAGGCGGCCACCCCGGCGGGCCCGCTCACGTAGGCGTAGGACCGCGGCGTCACCACCACCACGTCGGCCAGGCCGAGCAGGAGGGCGGGCCCCGACAGGCACGGCCCGCTCACCACCAGGGCGACGGGCACGACGCCGGAGGCGGCCGTGAGGGCCCGGGCCAGGCGGCCCCAGGCGTGCAGGGAGTCGACGCCGTGGACGACGTCCGCGCCCGACGTGGCCACCAGCCCGACCACGGGCACCCCCAGGTCGGTGGCGGTGGCGACCAGGCGGGTGACGGTGTCGCCCTCGGCGGGGCCGATGGCACCCCGGTGCTCGCCGCCGCCCAGGCGGAACAGCCCGTAGGACCGGCCGTCGATCTCGGTGATCTCGGCCCGGGCGGCGGACGCCCGCCGGCCGGCCAGGGCCACGCCGGCCACGCCGTCCACCACGCCGGGGCCCGACGCAGCGCCGGGGCGTCGAGCTCGAAGGCCGGGCTCAACCGTCCACGGCGGCCAGCACCAGCGTGGCGTTGTGCCCGCCGAAGCCGAACGAGTTCGACAGGACGGGCCCGCGGACGTCCCGGGGCGGCCCGTGCACCACGTCCACGGTGATGCCGGGGTCGGTGCGCTCGTGGTTGGCGGTCGGGGGCACCTTGCCGTCGCGGGCCGACAGGAGGCTGGCCACCGCCTCGACGGCGCCGGCGGCGCCGATCAGGTGGCCGGTGACGCCCTTGGTGGAGGTGACGGGCGGCGGGTCGCCGGCGAACACCTTCACCACCGCCTCGGCCTCGGCGGCGTCGTTGAGGGGCGTGGACGTGCCGTGGGCGTTCACGTGGCCGACGTCGGCCGGGCCGATCCCGGCGTCCTCCAGGGCCAGCTCCATGCACGCCACCGCGCCGCTGCCGTCGGGCGACGGGGCGGTGATGTGGTGGGCGTCGGAGTTGCGCCCGTAGCCCAGGATCTCGCCGTGGATGCGGGCGCCCCGCGCCACCGCCAGGTCCCAGCGCTCCAGCACCAGGAACCCGGCGCCCTCGCCCATCACGAACCCGTCCCGCTCGGGGTCGAACGGGCGCGAGGCGCGGGCGGGGTCGTCGGAGCGGCTGCTCAGGGCACCCATGCGGGCGAAGGCGGCCATGGCCACGGGCGTGATGGCGGCCTCGGCGCCGCCGGCCAGCACGACGTCGGCCGATCCGTCACGGATGAACCTGAGCGCCTCGCCGACGGCGTGGGTGCCCGCCGCGCAGGCGGTGGCGATGCAGATGTTCGGCCCCCGCCACCCGTGGCGCATGGCGATGGTGCCGGCGGTGGCGTTGGCCATCATCATCGGGACCAGGAAGGGGCTGACCCGGGTCGGGCCCCGCTCGAAGAGGACCTTCTCCTCCTCCTCCTGGGTCCACAGGCCCCCCACGCCGGTGCCGGCGACCACCCCGCAGCGGTTGGGGTCGGCGCCGAGGTCGCCGGCGTCGGCCAGCGCGTCGGTGGCCGCCGCGAACCCCAGCTGGGTGACCCGGTCGGCCCGCCGTGCCTCCTTGTGGCCGAAGTAGTCGGCCGGGTCGAAGCCGGCGACCTCGCAGGCGAACCCCACCGGCTGGTCGGTGGCGTCGTAGCGGGTGATGGGCGCGGCGGTGGGCCGGCCCTCCAGCAGGGTGGCCCAGAAGGTGGCCAGGTCGTTGCCGGCCGGCGTCTTTACCCCCAGCCCGGTGACGGCCACCCGGGGGCGGCCGCGGTGATCGGTGCCGCTGTCGGTCACGTGCCCACTTGGAGCTTGCCTAGCACGACGTCGACGGCCTGGCCCACCGTCTCGATCCCACCCAGCTCCTCCTCGGGGATGGTGACCTCGAAGCGCTCCTCCAGGGCCATCACCAGCTCCACCAGGTCGAGGCTGTCGGCGTCGAGGTCGTCCTTGAAGCGGGCGCCCTCCACGACGGCGCCCTGGTCGACGCCCAGCACCTCCTTGGC
>JBKHXC010000238.1:0-7478 GCA_046566225.1 Acidimicrobiia bacterium | reverse complement strand
TTCTTCCGGGGCGAGGGCTTCAACTTCATCCTCCCCTGGCGCCAAGGCGTCCACGACATCTTCGACCTCTAGGAGCGCAACGGGTCATGGACAGCAGCACCGTCGTACTGATCGCCACCGTGGTGGTCATCGCGCTGGGCGCGCTCTTCGTCTTCACCACGTCGTCCCGGCGTGACCGCAGCTCGGCCATGCGGGCCCGGGCCGAGGCCCGCCGGGCGGAGGAGGAGGCGGAGGCGGGTGCGTCCGGGCGCCGCCCCTCGGGGCGCGAGGTCGAGCGGGCGGCGGCCCTCGAGCGCCGGGGCGGCACCGCGGTGGTGGTGGCCCCCGGCGGCGCCCCGCCCGCCCCCCGGGCCCCCCTGGACCCCGAGGCCCTGGGCGTCACCCGCCGCCAGTTCTTCAACCGCAGCATCGTCGGGTTCTTCCAGCTGGGGCTGGCCGGCTTCGGCGCCGCCTCGGTCGCCTTCCTCTGGCCCAGCCTGTCGGGCGGCTTCGGGGCCAAGATCCGGGTCGGCAGGCTCGACGAGATCCTCAACGAGATCGCCGCCAACCGGGAGCCGTTCTACCTGGCCGAGGCCCGCACCTGGATCGCCCCCTACCCCCGCAGCGCGGTGGGGGCCGCCGAGGCGCACTACGAGGGCGCCGTGCTGGACGGGATGAAGGAGGGGGTGGTGGCCCTCTACCAGAAGTGCGTGCACCTGGGCTGCCGGGTCCCGTTCTGCAAGAGCGCCCAGTGGTTCGAGTGCCCGTGCCACGGGTCCCGGTACAACCGGGCGGGCGAGTACAAGGCCGGGCCGGCCCCCCGCGGGCTCGACCGCTTCGGCGTGGAGGTCAGCGGCGGCGTGCTGTCGGTGGACACCAGCCAGGTCGTCCAGGGGCCGCCGGTCGGCGTGAACACGACGGGCCAAGAGGCCGAAGGCCCGCACTGCGCGTGACCACCCTCCTCGCCCTCAACAACTTCCAGAAGGTCGGCGTCGCCACCGTCGTCCTGCTCGTCGTCGGCTGGCTGTTCTACCTGATCGGCTACTTCCGCAAGGAGGACAACCCGCCGCCGGGCGCCGAGATGGAGCTGGCCCCCAACCGGCGGCCGTACTTCGACGACGAGGGGCTGGAGGGCCCCCGCCTGGACCGGGCCCTGCTGTGGGGCCTGATCCTCATGGTGATCACCGCCGTGGGCCTGCCGCTGTACTGGGCGCGCGAGCCCAGCCGCCAGGAGGGCGCCGAGCGCGGCTTCGACAAGCGCGCCGCCGGGCGCGGCCTCGTGCTGTTCCAACCGGCCGGGTCCCCGATCCCCGAGGGCAACATCGGCCACTTCGGGTGCGGGGGCTGCCACGGCGTCGAGGGCCAGGGCGGCGTGGCCGACTACGTGATGTCCGACCCCCTCGACCCCGACAAGCCGCCCCGGGAGGTCCAGTGGGTGGCGCCGCCGCTCGACACCGTGCTGCTGCGCTACACCGAGGAGCAGCTCGAGGCGGTCCTCGTCTACGGCCGGCCGAACACGCCCATGCCGGCGTGGGGCGTCGAGGGCGGGGGGCCCATGAACGACCAGCAGATCACCGACCTCATCGCCTACATGAAGAGCATCCAGCTCGACCCCGAGGAGGTGCGCGAGCGCAACCTGGCCGAGTTCGGCACCGACGGCGCCAAGCTGTTCGACGGGTTCTGCTCCCGCTGCCACACCGAGGGGTGGTCGATCGGGGAGCCGGGGATCCCCGGCGGCGGCGCCTACGGCCCCAGCCTGCGCGACGGGGCCACCGTCCGGCAGTTCCCCGATCCCCAGCTCCACGTCGAGTTCGTGACCGAGGGCGCGGAGTACGCCAAGCCCTACGGCATCCGGGGCCTGGCCGGCGACGAGGGAGGCGGCATGCCGGCGTTCGGCAGGATGCTCACCGCCGAGCAGATCGAGGCCGTCGTCGAGTACGAGCGGGGGCTGTAGGCCATGGACGTCGACCTCCTCGCCGCCCTGTCCTGGGACCCCCAGATCCGGGGCTTCGCCATCTTCCTGGCCAGCGTCGTCCTCCTGCCCGGCAGCGTCTACCTCCTGCTGGCCACCAACATGGGCGCCCGCGTGGGCTTCGTGCTCGCCCTCACCGGCCTGGCCGGGTGGATGACCATCAACGGCGCCGTGTGGATGGTCTTCGGCATCGGCCTCAAGGGCGAGGAGCCGCACTGGAAGACCCTGGAGATGGTCACCGGCCCCGCCTCCCAGTCCCTGCTCGACGTCATGGACGACTTCCCCGGCGGGGAGTGGGAGGAGCTCGAAGCGGGCGATGCCATCCTGGCCGACGCCCAGGCCACCGCCGACCAGCTCCTGGCCCCCGCCTCGGCCGACGCCGGCGGGGGGGGCGGCCACGGCCCCCAGGAGGAGCCGGAGCCCGACCCGGTCGCCGAGCGGTTCCAGTCGCCGTTCTCCACCACCGAGGACTACGTGCTGCTCGACGGCTACCGGCTGGGCGGGGAGGACTACTTCTTCACCCTCCGCCAGCGGCCCCACTACGTGGTGGTGCGGGTCAAGCCGGCGCGGTTCGAGGACCCGCCCGCCGGCCTGCGCCCCCAGCCCGACCTCACCGCCCCCACCACGGCCGTGATCATGGTCCGCGACCAGGGCAGCGTGCGCCTGCCCCCGTTCCTGGTCATGGTCGCCTCGGCGACGGTGTTCGGGGTGTGCTGCTGGAGCCTCCACCAGCGCGACAAGGAGATCTGGCGCCGCAAGGCGGCCGCCGCCGAGGCCTAGCAAGTACTTCGACCTCATTCGTTCGCTTCGCTCACTCCATTCGGTCGAGGTGATCGTGCTCCGGCGGGCGAGCGGAGCTCGCGCCGCCTCCGCCCTGTCCTTTCTCGGTGTCCGCAGCCGGAGAGGCCGCCTGCGGCGGCGAGTGCGGCCACGGACCTTGCCGCTGCGCGAGCCTGCCGAAGCCTGTGGCCGGGCGTAGCGAGGCCCGGCCCGTTGCCCTCTCGGGGGGCGTCGGTGGGCCCGACCTTCCCCGCCCGGAGCGACTAGCCTCACCCCGATCGACCAAGCGAGGAGGCGCCGACGTCGGTGAGCGAGTACCTGCCCATCCTGATGCTGATGGTGCTGGCAACGCTCTTCGCCGGGCTGTCCTTCGTGGCCTCCCGGCTGCTCGGCCCCCGCCGGCCCACGGCCGCCAAGTCGGCGCCCTACGAGTCCGGCATCCTCCCCCGCAGCGAGCCGCCCGAGCGCTTCCCGGTGCGCTTCTACCTGATCGCCATGATCTTCATCATCTTCGACATCGAGATCGTGTTCCTCCACCCGTGGGCCGTGGTGTTCCGCCGCCTGGGGCTGTTCGGCCTGGTGGAGATGCTCGTGTTCGCCCTGGCCGTGTTCGTGTCGTTCGTGTACCTGCTGAGCAACGGCGCCCTCGACTGGGGGCCCTCCGTGCTCCGGCGGCGCGGGCTCGACGCCCGCACCACCGAGTCGACGATCCGGCGGGTGGGCCGCCCCCGGGAGGCGGCGTAGATGGCCGGAGGGCTGGAGAGCCTGAACCACAACTTCCTCACCGGGCGGGTGGAGGACGTGGTGCGCTGGGCCCGCAGGAACAGCGTGTGGCCGGCGTCGTTCGGCCTGGCGTGCTGCGCCATCGAGATGATGGCGACGGGGGCCTCGCACTACGACATCAGCCGCTTCGGCATGGAGGTGTTCCGGGGCTCGCCCCGCCAGGCCGACCTGATGATCGTGGCCGGCCGGGTGTCGCAGAAGATGGCCCCCGTGCTGCGCCAGGTCTACGACCAGATGATGGAGCCGAAGTGGGTCATCTCCATGGGCGTGTGCGCGTCGAGCGGCGGCATGTTCAACAACTACGCCATCGTCCAGGGCGTCGACCAGGTCGTGCCGGTGGACGTCTACACGCCCGGCTGCCCGCCGGGGCCCGAGACGCTGCTGCACGGGATCCTCACCCTGCACGAGAAGATCCGCACCGGCGAGATCCTGCGACGCCGGGCGGCCAGCGGCGCCGGCGCCGGGCTGGTCGTCGCCGAGCGGCCCCGCGTGGCCGTGGGGACGCCGAGGTGAGCGGGCCGGCGCCGGGCGCCGAGGTGGCCGACGAGCAGCCGCTGCCGCCGCCGCCCGAGCTGGTCCACGGCGCGCCCGTCGCCTGGTCGTGCGGCCAGAAGGTCCTGCACCCGTCGCGGGAGCGGTACGTGGCGGTGGTGGAGGCGCTCAAGGAGGACGGCTTCGACCTGTGCGTGGACCTGTGCGGCGTCGACTACCTCGCCGCCCCCCACCGGTCCCTGCCCGACGGCGTCGCCCCCGAGCGCTTCGAGGTGGTGGTGAACCTGCTGTCCACCACGCGGCGCGAGCGGGTCCGCGTGCGGGTCCAGGTGCCCGAGGCCCGGCCCTCGGTGCCGACGCTGTTCGGCGTCCACCCCGGCACCGAGGCCTTCGAGCGGGAGGCCTACGACCTGGTGGGGATCCGCTTCGACGGCCACCCCGACCTGACCCGGATCCTCATGCCCGAGGACTGGGAGGGCCACCCGCTCCGCAAGGACTACGCCACCGGCCGGGTCCCGGTGCAGTTCAAGGGGGCGGCGCCCTCCCGATGACCGCCCGCGCCCCGTCGGCTCCCACCCTCACCCGCTCGCTCGGCGCCGGCGAGCCCCGGCCACCTGCCGGGCCCGGCCACCGGGGCGCGGCATGAGCACCCGGCGCACGCCGATCGTGCAGACCTCGGAGGGGGCCCAGGAGCTGCGGCCCCGGTCGTCCACCGAGGCGCCGGAGCTGGCCCGGGAGGAGGGGGCCGTCCTGCGGCTGCCCGAGGGGGTGCAGCTCGACCCCGGCGACATGAACATCGAGGCCACCGAGGACGACTCGATGATCCTCAACATGGGCCCGCAGCACCCCAGCACCCACGGCGTGCTGCGGCTCATGCTGGAGCTGGAGGGGGAGACCGTCGTGCGGTCCAAGCCGGTGATCGGCTACCTGCACACCGGCATCGAGAAGACCCAGGAAGAGCTGATGTACATCCAGGGGTCGACCAACGTCACCCGCATGGACTACCTGGCCAACTTCTTCAACGAGACCGTCTTCTCGCTGTGCGTCGAGGCGCTGCTGGAGGTGGAGGTCCCCGAGCGGGCGACGTGGATCCGCATGCTGATGATGGAGCTGAACCGGGCGGCGTCGCACCTGCTCTTCATGGCGACCAACGGCATGGACCTGGGCGCCATCTCCATGATGCTCTACGGCTGGCGGGAGCGGGAGGTGATCCTGGGGTTCTTCGAGCGGGTGACCGGGCTGCGGATGAACTGCAACTACATCCGCCCCGGGGGCGTGGCCGCCGACCTCCCGCCCGGCTGGAAGGACGAGGTCCTCGCCATCTGCGAGGCCATCCCCCCCCGGCTGGACCAGTACGACACCCTGCTCACCGGCCAGCCCATCTTCCAGGAGCGCACCCAGGGCGTCGGCGTGGTGACCACCGACCAGGCGCTGGCCCTTTCGGCCACCGGCCCCATCCTGCGGGCCGCCGGGTGCGACTGGGACCTGCGCCGGGACATGCCGTACATGTTCTACGACCAGCTCGACTTCGACGTGGTGGTCGGCACCTACGGCGACACCTTCGACCGCTACGCCGTGCGCCTCAACGAGATCCGCGAGTCCCTCAGGCTGGTGCGCCAGATCGCCGACCGCATGCCCCCCGGCGACTTCCGGGCGCAGGACAAGAAGGTCACGCCGCCGCCCCGGGGGCGCATCGACGAGTCGATGGAGGCGCTGATCCACCACTTCAAGCTGTTCACCGAGGGCTTCAAGGTGCCGGCCGGCGAGGTGTACGTGGCCATCGAGTCGCCCCGGGGGGAGCTGGGCGGCTACCTGGTGTCGGACGGCTCGGCCAAGCCCTACCGGTTCCACATGCGCGACCCCAGCTTCGCCAACCTCCAGACGCTGCCCCTCATGCTCAAGGGCGGGTTCGTGGCCGACGCGGTCGCCTGCATCTCCTCGGTGGACCCGGTGATGGGCGGGGTGGACCGCTGATGGCCCGCCTCACCGCCGACAACGAGAAGCGGGCCCGGGACGTCATCGCCCTCTACCCCCAGGCCCGCTCGGCGCTCATCCCCGTCCTGCACCTGGCCCAGGAGCAGGACGGCTGGCTGACCCCGGAGTCGATCGAGCACGTGGCCGAGCTGCTCGGGCTCACCGCCGCCGAGGTCTACGGCACCGCCACCTTCTACGACATGCTCTTCACCCACCCGGTGGGCCGCCACCTGGTGTCGGTGTGCACCAACATCGCCTGCCTGCTGAGCGGCGGCTACGAGCTGCTCGAGCACGCCGAGCAGGCCCTCGGCGTGCGGGCGGGCGGCACCACCGCGGACGGGGAGCTGACCCTGGAGGAGGTGGAGTGCCTGGCCCTGTGCGGGGAGGCGCCGTGCCTGACGGTGAACTGGCGCTTCTTCGGCAACGTCACCAACGAGCGCTTCGACGCCCTGGTCGCCGACCTGCGGGCGGGCCGGCTGGCCGACCAGGTGCCGCCCCACGGCACGCTGTGCCGGGTCCGGCGCCAGGTCGGCCTCACCGCCGTCGCCGGCCCCGGTGCCGACGGCGCCCTCCAAGCCGCGCCGGGGGGCGCCCGTCCCCAGAGCCCGGGGTCCTGACGTGCCGCTCACCGACGCCCAGCCCATCGTCACCCGCCGGCTCGCCGTCCCCGACTCGTGGACCCTGCCGGCGTACCTGGGCAGCGGCGGCTACGCCGGCCTGCGCAAGGCCCTCACCATGAAGCCGGAGGACGTCGCCGCCGAGGTGCTGGCGTCGAGCCTGCTGGGCCGGGGCGGCGCCGGGTTCGAGGCGGGCAAGAAGTGGTCGATGCTCGGCAGGCCCCGCCCGGCCTACGTGGTCGTCAACGGCGACGAGAGCGAGCCGGCCACCTTCAAGGACCACATGCTCATCGAGCGCGACCCCCACCAGATCATCGAGGGCACGCTGATCTGCGCCTACGCGGTGGGGGCGGCCCAGGCGTTCATCTACGTGCGGGGCGAGTTCGCCCTGGGCCTGGAGCGGATGACGGCGGCGCTCAACGAGGCCTACGCCCACGGGGCGGTGGGCCGGGACATCTTCGGCTCGGGCTTCTCGATCGACGTGGTGGTCCACCCCGGCGCCGGGGCCTACATCTGCGGGGAGGAGACGGCGCTCATCGAGAGCCTGGAGGGCAAGCGGGGCTTCCCCCGGATCAAGCCCCCGTTCTTCCCGGCCGCCATCGGCCTGTACGGCCAGCCCACCATCGTGAACAACGTGGAGACGGTCTCCAACCTGCCGTGGATCGTCGAGCACGGCGGGGCCGCCTTCGCCGCCCTGGGCGAGGGTCGCTCGGCCGGCACCCGGATCTTCTCGCTGTCGGGCCACGTGAACCGCCCCGGGAACTACGAGGTCGAGATGAGCAAGGTCACCTTCCGCGACCTGGTCCACGACCCCCGGCTGGGCGGCGGCATCCGGGACGGCAACCAGCTCAAGGCCTTCATCCCCGGCGGCGCCTCCGCCC
>JBKHXC010000237.1:0-2441 GCA_046566225.1 Acidimicrobiia bacterium | reverse complement strand
CAGCGCCCACGGCCGGCCGGCCGACGCGGCGGCCACGGTCGCCGGCACGACAGCCAGGCCGGCGAGGGCCCACGGGGCACGGTCGGCGGCCCGGGGGCGCCAGGCCGACGCCGCCAGGGCGGCCACCCCGGCCGCGGCGGCCGCCCCGGCGGCCGTGGTGCCGACCGGAGACCGCTCGCCCCCGGCCAGCGCGCTGGCGACCCCCGCGGCGGTGACCACTCCGGCGGCGGCCGGCCAGGCCGGGCCCGGCAGCCGGGCGCGCAGGGCTGCCTCGGCGACCCGTACGCGACGGGCCGGGGCCCTCGGGCGCCGGTGGGCCCCGCCGCCCGGCGCCTCGCCCGGGCCGGCCGCGCCACCTGGGCCACCGGCCGCCCCCTTCCGGCCGGGCGCGCCACCGGAGTCGCCGGGCGGCGGCGCGCCCTCCGAGCCGGCCCCCCGCCTGCCGTCCGGGTCGGTCGCGGTGCCGGTCCTTGCGTCGTCCGCGCCCGTGGGATCGGACCGGCTCACCCCGCCACCGCCAGCACGACGGCGGCGGCGCCGAGCACCGGCGCCGCCCGGCGGGCGGCGCCCCGAGGGACGCGCCGCCCGGCGACCACGGTGACGGCCACGCCCAGGGACACGGCGGCGAGCCGGGCGGCGGCGTCGGCGGCGCCCCCCGACGGCCCGGCCACGCCCAGGGCGGCGGCGGCGCCGAAGGCGACGGACCACCACCCGGGCGGGCTGGCGAGCACCAGGGCGCCTGCGGCCGACCACGCCGCCGCCGCCTCGGCGACCGACCCCACCGCCCCACCCGGGCCCAGCACGGCCTGGGCGCCGGTAATGGCGTCGAGCGAGGTGGAGCCCCACCGGACGGCCAGGGCCAGCAGCGCGGCGGCGGCCGCGGCGGCGGCCGCGGCGTCGGCCGCCGCCACCCCGAGCAGGGCGGCCACCAGGACGACCTCGCCCGAGGACGTGACCACGAGGGCGGTGGAGGCGGCCGCCGCGGCCAGGCGCAGGGGCCCGGCGCTCAGCTCGACGCCGTCCGCCGCCTTCGGCCCGCCACGTACGTGCGGGCCAGGTGGTTCCACGAGCACCCCAGGCACACCTCCACCACGTAGCACGCCACCTCGCCGGCGCGCCGGGTGAGCTTGGCCAGCTCCGCCGCCCCCTGGAACGCCGAGCCGCCGGGCGGCAGGTGCGGCCCGAAGGCGTAGGCCACGTGCACCAGCTCCGCCTCCTCGCAGATGGGGCACGCCTGCCCGGCGGGCGTGCCCATACCCCGGGCGGCCCGCAGCAGCTCCGGGTGGGCGTCGCACACGTCCAGGCGGGACAGCCGCCCCCGGTGGAACTCCTTGACCACCGAGTTGCGCGCCAGGCGGTAGTCGATCTGGCCGGGGAGCGACCCGCCACCGGAGGCACCACGCAAGGCGTCGGGGCGGAAGCTCACGGCGGTCCAGGGTAGCGGCCCGGTCCGTCCTTCCCCGCCCGCGCTCGCCCCCGGGCGCCGCGCCCGGTCCCGGCTGCGGTGGGTTATGCTGGCTCCGATATATCGGGCCGATACATCGGAGACAACGTGCTGGAGCTGGCGGTGCTCGGGGTGCTGAAGGAGCAGGAGCTCCACGGCTACGAGCTCAAGAAGCGGCTGGGCAACGTCCTGGGCCCGCTGTCGAGCGTCTCGTTCGGCTCGCTCTACCCCACGCTGGCCAAGCTGGAGGCGGCGGGAGCGGTGAAGGCGGTGGAGGCCCACCACGCCCCCGTGGCCGCCCCCATCCCCATGACGGGGTCCCTCGGCGGCGAGCTGCTGGCCTTCCGGGCCCGGCGGGCCGCCGCCCGCGGGCCGCGGGGCAGCCGCGGCAAGAAGGTCTACGGCATCACCCAGCGCGGCGAGGAGCTGTTCGCCGAGCTGCTGGTGGCCGAGTCCAGCTCGGCCGACGACGACCGGGCGTTCAACCTGCGCCTGGCCTTCGCCCGCTACCTGCCCGCCGACGCCCGCCTCGGGCTGTTCGAGCGCCGGCGGGCCCAGCTCGTGGAGCGCCTCGCCCGCGCCCGGGACGCCGTCCGGGCCGGCCGGGAGCGCCTCGACGCCTACACCCGCTCCCTGCTGGAGCACGGAACCGAGTCCACCGAGCGAGACATCTCGTGGCTCGACCGACTGATCGCCGCCGAGCGGCAGGAGGATCACACGTGACGAACACCGTCAAGGTCGCCATCGCGGGCGTCGGCAACTGCGCCAGCTCGCTCGTGCAGGGCGTCGAGTACTACCGCTCGGCCGATCCCGCCGACACCGTGCCCGGGCTCATGCACGTCGCGCTGGGCGGCTACCACGTGGGCGACATCGACTTCGTGGCCGCCTTCGACGTCGACGCCGCCAAGGTCGGCCTCGACCTGGGCAAGGCCGTCTTCGCCGGCCAGAACAACACCGTCCGCTTCGCGGCGGTGGGCGAGCTGGGCGTCACCGTGCA
>JBKHXC010000236.1:0-2787 GCA_046566225.1 Acidimicrobiia bacterium | reverse complement strand
GGCGGCGGTGAGCGCGGTGACCAGCGGGGCCGAGGACCCCCCCCCTTCCCGGGACAGGCTGACCAGGGTGTCGGTAGAGGTCACGAACACCGCCGCGTCGAAGGCGACGGCCTCAGCGTCCTCCGGTTCCACCCAGCGCCGCACGGCCGGGTCGGCCAGCCAGCCGACGATCTTGGCCGCCGTGCCGTACACGCCGGCCCGCTGCTTGTCGGGCAGCTCCTGGCGGGCCCGCAGCCCGGCCGCCATCAGGTCGTGGCCGGCGGTGTCGAGGGCGGTGGCCGGGGCGGGGTCGCTCGGCCGGGCCAGCCACCCGTAGACGGCCGAGAGCCGCTGGCCGCTGGTGGCGGCCGCCAGCAGCAGGGAGGCCAGCAGCTCGGGGCCCTCGGGGTCGAAGTAGGCGTCGGTCCTGGCGTCGGCCGGCCGGGTGGCCTGGGACCAGATGGCGGCCAGGCGGCGGGCGCCCCGCACGTCGCCGGCGATCGTCAGCGGGTCCCACCACCAGGTCGGCTCGCCCCCGGCCAGGCCCTGGGGGTCGGACAGCCACACCCGGCCCCGCTCCGCCCGGGGCCCGGCGATGGCGTCGTGGATGTCGCGCTTGTTGGAGGTGACCAGCACCGGGCCCCGGGCGGCCAGGGCGGCGGGGACAGCCAACCGGGTGGTCTTGCCCGTCCTCGGCCCGGCGATGGCCACGGCCTGGTCCTCAGTGGTCATGCGCAGCTCGGCACCGCCCCGGGTCAGGTGGCCGATGCGCGGCCCGGTGGCGCTCGTGTAGCGGCGCAGCCCCCGGTCCCGGGGCAGGTAGCGCCCCGCCCGTTCCACGGCGTGGGTGCCACTCCCCCGCCACGCCAGCGCCGCGCTGGCGGCGGCCAGGACCGCGCCCGCCACCGCCGTCCACCAGGTGGCAGCGGCGGGCCAGGTGGCCCGGCCCTTGATGAGGGCGGCCACGGTGGCCGGCGGTGCCCCGGGCGGCGCCGGTGCGCCGGCCACTAGGTGGGCCAGCTCCCAGCCCGCCCACGGCAGGCACACGGCCACGGCCACGGCGGCGGCCACGAACCACCAGGCGAGGTCCTCGGGGGCCATGACGGCCCGCACCGGCCGGGTGCTTACGCTCAGCTCACCGCCACCGGCGGTTGGTGTCGTGCAGCTCCAGCTCGGCCGCCACCAGGTCGAGCTGCACCGGGATGCCGGGCCGACCCCCCACCTTGAGCAGGACCTTGCCAAGCCCGGGGGGCGGCGGGGGCCCGCCCGAGGCCGACGTCGACGCCGGCGCCCAGGTCGGGGGCGAGCTCCAGGAGGTGATCATGGCCGCCTCCTTGTCGGAGAGCGCCACGATCTCCCGGATGGCGTGGAGCTCCGAGGGCGGGGCTCCGACGAAGGCGTGCATCCCCATGCGGCCGGCGAATCCCTCGGCCTTGGGCCGATCGGCCTCGGCGACGGCCAGGAGGTCGCGCAGGGTGTGGGTGACGAGCACGGTGCCGACGCCCTTCTGGCGGTCGAGCCGGGTCAACTCGTCGATGCGGTCGATCATCCCGGTGCCGGCCCGCAGCACCCGCCACAGCTCGTCGAGAACCACGAAGTAGTTGCGCTGGGGCTCCAGGCCCGCGTCGGTGAGGGCCTGGAGCGCCTCCAAAGCGGCGAAGCCCTCGGCCCAGCAGGCCAGGAGCACGGCCGCCTGCAGGAGCGTGTCGGCCTCGTTGATGGCCGAGATGTCGATGGCCAGGGGGCGGTCGAGGCGGATGGGCGTGGTGGTGCGGCGGGCGAAGGTGCGCCCCAGGCCGCCCTCGATGAGGGCCGCCAGGGACCGCTGCAGGGGATCGACGGCCGCCCGGTACCGGCGGTCGTTGCCCCGGTCCAAGGTGACCTGGCGCACCCGATCGGGTCCCTCGGCCAGCACCGCCAACAGGTCGGGCAGCGTCGCCTGGCCGGGGGCGAAGGTGTCGTCCAGCACGCCCAGGGCGGCGTGCAGGACCGCCTCCTCGTGGTCGGTGGGCCGGCTCCCCCGGTTCATGGCCAGCAGGGTGACGAGCATGTTCTTGCGCCGGTTGGGGGTCTTCTCCAACAGCTCGGCCCGTGCCGGACCGACCAGGCGGCCGGCGGCGGACGCCGCGGCGCCGGGGTCGAGGGGGTTGACCGCGCCCCGGCCCGGCCCCAGCTCCAGCACGGCGCCGCCCAGGGCCTCGATGAGGTCCCGGTACTCGCCCTTGAGATCGCCCAGGACCAGGGGCGAGACGCCGAAGCCGGACAGGCCGAGGACCATGCGCCGGACCAGGCTGGACTTCCCGAGCCCGGGGTGGCCGACGACCATCAGCGAGGCGTTAGGGATGAGGCCCGCCGGCTGGAACCACGAGATCGGGTCGCAGCACACGGTGGCACGGGTGGTGAGGTGGCGGCCCAGGGGCACGCCGACCATGGGCGAGCCGGTGCCGGCGATGAAGGGCCACAGGCCGCAGACCTGGACCGTGGTTCCCCGCCACTCGGGCACTACAGGCACGACGCCGGCGGCGCCGCCGTAGCGGTGAGGCCAGCCCCGGGGCCCGGGGCGGGGCGAACGCCGGGGACGCTTCCCAGTGGGGGGGATCGTGTCTGTGCGCTGCACTGACGGACGGCGGGCCATCACAGCCGCTCGCGCCACTCGGGGGGCAGGCGCAGGTGGGCGGGTACCACCAGGCCGAGGGGCAGGCCGGCGGCGAACGCGCTGGCCTGGCAGCGCCAGGCCCGGCGGAGCCCGATGCGGCTGGACTGGCCGAGGTGCTCGACGGCGGCCGCCAGGCGCAGGCGCTGCTGGCG
>JBKHXC010000235.1:0-5711 GCA_046566225.1 Acidimicrobiia bacterium | reverse complement strand
CGCCGCCCCGCCGGCCCCCGAGGGCGGCACCGGCACCTCGGCACCGCCCGGCACCGACCCCACCACCGCCACCACCACGGCCCCGACGCCCAGCCCGTCGCCGTGAGGGCGGTCGTCCTCGTCGGCGGCCAGGGGACCCGCCTGCGGCCCCTCACCCTCACCGCGCCCAAGCAGATGCTGCCGGTGGCGGAGGTGGCCATGATCGAGCGGGTGCTCGCCCACCTGGCCACCCACGGCATCGACTCGGTGACCCTGTCCATGGGGTACCGGCCCGACGCCTTCCTGGCCGCCTTCCCCGACGACCGCTGCGCCGGCGTGTCCCTCGACTACGCGGTGGAGCCCGAGCCGCTGGACACGGCGGGGGCCATCCGCTTCGCCGCCCGCCACGCCGGCGTGGGCGACACCTTCCTGGTCGTGAACGGCGACGTCCTCTCCGACGTCGACATCTCCGCCCTGGTCCGCTTCCACCGGGAGGCGGGGGGGCGGGGGACCATCGCCCTCACCCCCATGGAGGACCCGTCGACCTTCGGGGTGGTGCCGACCGACGGCGACGGCCGGGTCACGGCGTTCATCGAGAAGCCGGCGCGCCACCTGGCCCCCACCAACCTGGTCAACGCCGGCTTCTACGTGCTCGAGCCCGACGTGGTGGACCGCATCCCGGGCGGGCGGCGGGTCAACATCGAGCGGGAGACGTTCCCGGCCCTGGCCGCCGAGGGGTCGTTGTTCGCCCTGGCGTCGGACTCCTACTGGACCGACACGGGCACGCCCGGGCTGTACCTGGCCGCCAACCTCCACCTCGCCGGCCGGGACGGCCGGCCGCCGGCGCCCGGCGCCCGCCGGACCGACGAGGGCGGCTGGGTGCTGGGCGGGCCGGTGCTCGACGCCGACGTCGGCCCCGGCTGCCTGGTGGGCGACGCCGCCTACGTGGGCAAGGGGGCGGTGGTCTCCCGCTCGGTGGTGGGCGCCGGGTGCCGGGTGGACGGGGCCACCGTGGAGGGGTCGGTCCTGCTCCCGGGGGCGGTCGTCCGGCCCGGCGCCGTGGTGGCCGGCTCCATCGTGGGGCCCGGTGCGGTGATCGGGGAGGAGGCCGAGGTGGTCGGGCTGTCGGTGGTGGGCGAGGGCGTCGAGGTGGACGCCGGCTCCCGGCTGGCCGGCGCCCGCCTGCCGGCCACGCCCGGGTGACGGGCCGCTCCCGGTGAGGACGCTGGTCACCGGCGGCGCCGGGTTCATCGGGTCGACCCTCGTCGACCGCCTGCTGGCCGAGGGCCACGCGGTGGACGTGGTGGACGACCTCTCCGCCGGCTCGTTCGCCAACCTGGCCGACGCCCGCTCCGACCCCGCCTTCGACTTCACCTTCCACCGCCTCGACGTCCGCTCCGACCAGGTGGTGGAGCTGATCGCCCGGCGCCGGCCCGAGGTGGTGTTCCACCTGGCCGCCCAGGCCGACGTGCGGGTGTCGGTGTCGCGCCCGGCCTTCGACGCCGAGGTCAACATCCTGGGGACGATCAAGGTGCTGGAGGGCGCCCGCCGGGCCGGGTCCCGCAAGGTCGTCTTCGCGTCGAGCGGGGGGACCATCTACGGCACCGTCGCCCCCGAGGACCTGCCCGCCCGGGAGTCGCATCCCCAGCGGCCGGAGTCGCCCTACGGGGTGGCCAAGAAGGCGGCCGGCGACTACCTGGCCGCCTACCGGGAGCTGCACGACCTCGAGTTCACCTCCCTGGCCCTGGCCAACGTGTACGGGCCCCGCCAGGACCCCCACGGGGAGGCCGGCGTGGTCGCCATCTTCGCCGGCCGGCTGCTGGCCGGGGAGCGGTGCACGATCTTCGGCGACGGGGACCAGACCCGGGACTTCGTGTTCGTGGACGACGTGGTCGACGCCTTCGTCCGGGCCGCCGAGCGGGGCGGGGGGCTGCTGGTCAACGTCGGCACCGGCGTGGAGACGTCGGTCAACGCCCTCTACGACACCCTGGCCCGGGCCGCCGGGGTGGCCCAACCCGCCGCCTACGCCCCGCCCCGGCCCGGCGAGCTGGCCCGCAGCGCGCTGGACGCCGGGCGGGCCGCCCTCCACCTGGGGTGGAAGCCGTGGACGTCGGTCGAGGAGGGCTGCGCCGCCACCCTCGACTGGTTCCGCCGCCGGGGCTGAGGGCGGCGCCGGGTCAGCGGAACAGGTCCTCGGCCGGGGGGCGGACCACCTCGGCCCGCACCGAGGACTCCCGCAGCCACGAGGGGTCGACGCCCCGGACGACGGCGGCGGGGATCCCGGAGGACTTGCCCATCACCAGCTCGGCCGCCCCGGCCAGCTCGTCGGCCACGCACACCTCGGTGACCCGCAGCGGCCGCCCCAGGGCGTCGGCGGTGCCCCGCAGGTCGACCACGGCGGCCACGCCGGCGGCGCCGATGGCGACGTCGGTGACCCCCCGCCGCCACGGCCGGCCGAAGGTGTCCGAGACCACCACCCCCACCCGCACGCCCGCCCGCCCCCGCAGGCCGTCGCGGATGCGCCGGGCCGAGCGGTCGGGGTCGACGGGCAGCAGCGCCGCCCAGCCCGGCGCCACGTTGGACAGGTCCACGCCGGCGTTGGCGCACACGAAGCCGTGGGCCGTCTCGCTCACGACCAGCTCGCCCCGCCGGCGAAGGACCCGGACAGACTCCCGCTCCACCACCTCCCGCGCCGCCGCCGGGCCGGCGCCGGGGTCGAGGCGCACCAGCCGCCCCTCGGCCTTGGACACCACCTTCTGGGTCACGACCACCACGTCGCCGTCCTCCAGGGCGACGGCGGCGGCCAGCAGGTCGGCCAGGACGTCGCCCGGGCGGACCTCGGGGACCCCGGCCACGGGGATGACGGTCAGGGGCCGGGTCACCGGCGGGCGCTCACCCGGCGAGCACCACGCGGGCCAGGGCGGCGGCCCGCTCCGGCCCGGCCATCACGGTGGGCGCCACCACGCAGCGCACACCCTCGGCCTCCACCGCCGCCGCCAGCCCGGCGTCGGCCTCGTCGACCACCAGGCAGCCGGCGTAGGGGGCGTACAGGCGGGCCACGCCGACCACCGACGCCTCGTGGCCCAGGTCGGCCATCAGGCGGTCGGCCGGCCCCCGCAGGGCGGCGCCGGCCACGATGGGGCTCACCGCCACCACGTCGGGCCGGCGGGCGCGGACCGCGTCGGCCACCCCCGGCACGGCCAGGACGGGGCCGATCGACACGACCGGGTTGGAAGGGCAGATCACCACCCGGTCGGCGGCGGCCACGGCGGCCAGCACGCCGGGGCCCGGCTCCGCCTCCTCGGCGCCCTCGAAGCGCACCGACTCGACGGCCACGCCGTGGCGGCGGCCCACGAACCACTCCTGGAAGCCGATCTCCTCGGAGGTGTCGGGGGTGGGCCCCGCCACCGTCACCCGGGTCTCGACCCGCTCGTCGCTCATGGGCAGCACCCGCACGCCGACCCCCCAGGCGGCGGCGACCTCCGCCGTCACCTCCGAGAGGGTGGCCTGCTCGGCCAGGCGCTGGGTGCGGTACAGGTGGGTGGCCAGGTCCCGGTCGCCCAGGCGGAACCAGGTCTGGCCGCCGTAGCGCTCCAGGGCCCCCATGGCCGTCCACGTCTCGCCGGCCAGGCCCCAGCCCCGGTCCTCGTCGTTGGCGCCGGCCAGCGTGTACACCACCGTGTCGAGGTCGGGGCTCACGTGCAGGCCGTGCAGGATCACGTCGTCGGCCGTGTTGACGACGGCGGTGACGGCGGCCGGGCCCGCCACCGCGGCCAGGCCCCGCAGCATGCGGGCGGCGCCGACGCCGCCGGCCAGGGCGGTCAGCACCGGCTCGCCCCGCCGCGCCCGCCGCGCCCGCCGCCGGAGCCGTCCACGGCGGCAAGCTACCCGCCGCCCCGCAGGAGGTGGAGACGCGCTTGTCGTCCGGGGCGAACGGCCATTCCGGTCGCCAGGGCGGAAAAGAAGGGGGAAGCGGCCGCCGCCGGGGAGGTCGAAGGGCGCGGCCCGTAGGCTCGGCCCGGTGAACGCCCTGCGGGTCGCCGTCGACGCCACGCCCCTGCTGGGCGAGCCGACGGGCGTGGGGGCCTTCGTCGCCGGGGCGCTGGGGGCCCTGGCCGCCGACCCCGGCCTCGACCTGTCGGCCTTCGCCCTGTCGTTGCGGGCCCGCCGCGGGCTGGCGGCCGCCCTGCCCGCCGGCGTGCGCCCGCTGCCCCGCCCCATGGCCGCGGGGGCCCTCCTGCAGGCGTGGGCCCGGTCCGACCGGCCGCCCGCCGAGTGGTGGACGGGGGCGGTGGACGTGGTGCACGGCACCAACTTCTGCGTGCCCCCCACCCGGCGGGCCGGCCAGGTGGTCACCGTGCACGACCTGACGCCGGTGCGCTACCCGGAGCTGGCCCGCCGCTCGGCCGCCCTGTTCCCGGCGCTCGTGCGGCGGGCCCTGCGCCGGGGCGCCCAGGTGCACACCCCGTCGGCGTTCGTGGCCGCCGAGGTGGTCGAGCTGCTGGGCGCCGACCCGGCCCGGGTGACCCCGGTCCACCACGGCGTGCCCACCCGACCGGCCCCCTCCGGGGGGCCGCCGGTGGACGGCCCCTACGTGCTCGCCCTGGGCACCGTGGAGCCCCGCAAGGGCCTGCCCGACCTGGTCGCCGCCTTCGACGCGGTGGCCGCCGCCCGCCCCGGCCTGCGGCTGGTGGTGGCCGGGGCCGACGGCTGGGGCGTGGAGGCCTTCGACCGGGCGCTGGCCCGGGCCGCCCACCGCGAGCGGGTCGTGCGCCTCGGCTGGGTGGGCCCCGACCGGGCCGCCGCCCTGCTGGCGGGGGCCACCGTGCTCGCCTACCCGTCGCTGTACGAGGGGTTCGGGCTGCCGCCCCTGGAGGCCATGGCGGCCGGCGTGCCCGTGGTCGCCACCCGGGCCGGGGCGCTCCCGGAGGTCCTGGGCGACGCCGCCTGCCTCGTCCCCGCCGGCGACCACGTCGCCCTGGCCGAGGCGCTGGCCCTGGTGCTCGACGACGCCGAGGTGCGTCGCGGGCTGGTGGCCAGGGGCCGGGAGCAGGCGGCCCGCTTCTCGTGGCAGGACTGCGCCGCCGGGCTGGCCGGGCTGTACCGGCGGGCCGCCGAGGGCCGGTGACGGTGCACGTCCTCGTGGTCGCCGAGCAGCTCCGCCGGCCGGCGCCCGGCGGCATCGGCACCTACCTGCGCGGCCTGGTCGGCGCCCTCGACGGCGACCCCGACGTCACCCTGCTGGCCGGGCGGGCGCCGGCCGGCGGCCGCGCCCCCGACCCCGTCGCCGCCCTCGGCCCCCCGGTGCTCGCCTCCCCCCTGCCCGGGCGGGTGCTGACCCGGGCCTGGGGCCGGGGGGTGGGCGGCGTGGCCGGGCGCCGGTTCGACGCGGTGCACGCCCCCTCCCTCGCCGCCCCCCCGTCGTCGGTCCCGCTGGCCGTGGCCGTCCACGACGTGGCCTGGCGGCGGCTCCCCGACGCCTTCCCGGCCCGGGGGAGGCGCTGGCACGACCGGGCCCTGGCCCGGGCCGTGCGGCGGGCCGCCGTGCTTCTGGTCCCGACCACCGAGGCGGCCGACGCCGTGCTCGACGCCGGCGCGCCCTCGTCGCTCGTCGAGGTCCTCGACCCCATGTACGGCTGCGACCACCTGCCTCCCCCCGACGCCGCCGGGGCGGCCCGGGCCCTCGCCGCCCTGGGCGTCGAGGGCCCCTACCTGCTGTCGGTGGGCACGCT
>JBKHXC010000234.1:0-1726 GCA_046566225.1 Acidimicrobiia bacterium | reverse complement strand
GCCGGCTTGCGCGACCGGGTGGCAGCCGGCCGCTGGCGGCTCGGCGCCGGCCGGGTGTCGCCGATGGCCGGTTGGGGGCCACCACTCGCCGATGACCGCCGAGGCGGCGCCGGGGCCGGCCTGGTGTCGCCGATCCGCGGTCGGGGCGCCGGCGGCCCACCCGGCGGCCCGCCCTCCTGGGCCGGCCCTGGTGCCGCAGGCGCGTGGCCCGGCTGTGCGGGTGGGGTGTCCGGCGTGGTGCTGGGGGCGGCGTCGTCGGCCCCCGTGGCCTCACCGGGCCGGGCACGGCCGCGGCCGCCGCGCGACCCCCGCCGCCTCCGCTTGCGCGCCGGCCCGTCGGCATCGCCGGCGGCAGGGGCCGGGGAACCTGGTGTCCCCGAGCGGTCCTGCTCAGGCGCCGGCTGGTGCGACGGCCCAGCCTCGTCCGGGCGCGGGCTCGTCCGCCCGGGAGCGGTGCTCGGGTCCGGGTTCGTCCGGTCGGTCGGGCCGCTCGGGCCGGACGGCGGGGTGGGGCCTGCCGGCGGCGGAGGGCTGGCCTCGGCTCGCTCGGATGAGGCGGTCGGTTCCGTCATTGGTGCTCCTCGACTGAGGGGCACGCCACGAGGCGTGCAGGGCGACGGCGGCGTTCGGCGGGAGGGTCAGCGGCTCCCGG
The DNA here is from genome assembly GCA_046566225.1 of Acidimicrobiia bacterium. Lineage (GTDB taxonomy): Bacteria > Actinomycetota > Acidimicrobiia > Acidimicrobiales > DATLFN01. Next base: position 1,074 of record JBKHXC010000234.1, on the reverse strand, counting down.
CGCACACCGTCGCGATCGATCCATTGGGCAACCCTGCGCACGCGGCCGGCGCCGAGGTGGGGCCACAGGGCCGACACCACCTCGGACGGGCGCACGGTCCTCCCTCCGGCTGCGGCGGCGCTGGCCAGCTCGAGGTGGAGCCGGACGGCGTCGCCGAGAACCAGAGGAAGGAGGACGGCGAGCGACAGGAGGGCAGGGCGCAGGTCGGCTTCGGCCTGCACCCCCTTGCGTTCATAGGTGAAGGGCAGCGTGCTGGCGGCCAGGGCCCGATCCACCCCGGCCGAGAGCTCGAGCGGGTCGGCCTCCATGGCCACCTCCCACTCGGACGAGGTGACGGCGTGCTGCAGGGAGTCGTCACCGGGGGCAACCGGCGCGGCGGCGATCACGTCGACGCCGGGCGGGAGGACCGCCGAGAGGCGGTCGGGCAGGCCGGCGGGGTCCACGTCCGCGCCCTCGACCAGGTCGAGGTCGAGGTACTCGGCAGTGGATTCGGCGCCGGTCGGGAGGGCGAGGCCGAAGGAGACCTTCGCCCGGGGGGAGAAGCCGCCGGTGCGGGCCACCGGCACGTCGGCCCGGCGCAACGCCCGCTCGAGGCTGCGGGCCAGGTCCCGGTGGCCGAGGAAGCGGACCCTCCCCAGCTTGGTGTAGCGGAGCCGGACGCGGTCGCCGCTCATGTGGGCGCTCCGGTGCGGGTGGCGCCGAGGAGGACGGGCATCACGTGGCCGGTGGCGAGGTCCTGGCCGGTGCCCTGGCTGCCTCCTGCGGGCGGCACGGGAGAGGCGACGACGTGCTCGACCCCGTAGCCGGTGCAGGCGCCGCAGTCGTAGCACGGGGTCCACCGGCAGTCCTCGACCGTGGCCTCGGCGATGGCGTCCTCCCAGTCCTGCCAGAGGAAGTCCTCGTGGAGCCCGGCCGAGAGGTGGGCCCACGGCAGCGGCTCGTCGCGTGGGCGGTCCCGGTGGACGAGGGCGTGGAGGTCGACGCCGCAGTCGCGGCAGGCGTCGAGCCAGCGCTGCAGCTCGAACTGCTCCGACCACTCCTGGAACGTGCCGCCGGCCCGCCACACCGCCTCGA
>JBKHXC010000233.1:0-4582 GCA_046566225.1 Acidimicrobiia bacterium | reverse complement strand
TCTCGGTGAGCTGCTCGTCGCAGAGCCGGTCGACCTCGGGGTTGACGTAGCCCTGGGCGTGCTGCACCGACTGGGTCCTGGACGAGTAGATCTGGCGCAGGTAGTCGGCGGCGTGGTCGGTGTTCATCCCGCCGAAGCCGATGATCGACATCTCCGAGCCGCCGGTGGTGACCCGCCGGTTGAACGCCGGCGGGTCCAGGGCCTCGGGGGCCACCTCCACGCCCACCTCGCCGAGGGCGTTGACGACCAGGTCGGTGAGGGGCGGGGGCGGGCTGGCGACCAGCAGGGAGAAGCGGAGCGGTCCGTCGGGCCCCTGGCGGACGCCGCCGCCGGCCGGGCGGGCGTAGCCGGCGTCGTCGAGGAGGCGGTTCGCCTCGGCGCGGTCGAAGCGGTACTGCTCGACGTCGGCGTGGAACGGGTTCGGCTCGGGGATCCACCCGGGGTTGCCGGGGTCGGCGTTGCCGCCGTGGAGCCGCTGCACCAGGTCCTCCCGGTCGATGGCATGGGCGCACGCCTGCCGGAACCAGGGATCGGCGAGGGTGCCGCCCCGGGCCAGGTTCCACCACAGCCCGCTCCCGAAGTTCCCCGGCGGCGCCTCGAGCACCTCCAGGGAGGGGTTGTCGCGGAACGGGGCCAGCACCTCGGGGCGCACTCCGGTGGCGCTGGCGACGTTGACCTCGCCCGCCACCACCCCGGCCAGCTGGTCGCCCACCGGGCGGTACTCGAGCCGGCTCACGAAGGGCCGCCCCAGGAAGTACTCGTCGTGGGCCGAGTAGAGGTAGGCGCCGGCGCCCCGGTCGTAGGACTCGAGGCGGTAGGGGCCCGAGCCCACCAGCACGGCCGGGTCGGTGGCGGCGGCCGCCTCCTCGATGCCGGACCAGACGTGCTGGGGGACGATGAGGACCGAGCCCACCCCGCTGAAGCCGAAGAACGTGGCCAGCGGGCTGGCCAGGTGGAACTCGACGGTGTGGTCGCCGGTGGCCCGCACCTCGTCGATCTCGGGGAGGGGCTGGACGATGACCTGGGGCGGGACGGTCTGGGACCGGAAGTACTCGAAGGTGAAGGCCACGTCCCGGGCGGTGAGGGGCTGGCCGTCGTGCCACAGGACGTCGTCGCGCAGGTGGAAGGTGTGCGTGCGGGCGTCGTCGGAGGTCTCCCAGCGGGCCGCCAGCCAGGGGAGGACCTCCCCGGTGGAGTCCTTCCAGACGAGCGTGTCGTAGATCAGGCTGGCCTTGACGAAGCCGGGGCCGCGCTGGAAGGCGAACGGCGAGGGGAAGCCCTGGTCGCCGCCCGGGAGGCGCAGCGCCGGCCGCTCGGCCGGCGCCGCCTCGTCCGTCGCTCCCTGGGGCCCCGGCGTCGCGTCGTCGTCGTCCCCGCCGCAGCCTCCCAGCAGCAGCGCGCCCGCCGCCCCTGCCGTGCCGACCAGGAACGTCCGCCGGTCGATGCGCAACAACCGAGGCCTCCTCCGCTCGCGGTAGAGGCGAAGCCTAGTCCGGTCGGCCGCTCCTCCCTTCACGGCCGCCGGCTGGCGGCCGGCGGCTCAGGGGCTCTCGATGAAGATGCACTCGCCGGGGCAGTCCTCGGCGGCGTGCACCACGTCGCGCTCGTGGCCGGCGGGCACCACGGCCATCCCCTCGGACATCCCGGGGTCGTTGTGGACGTGGGCGCCGTCCTTGACGTAGGCGATGCCGTCCTCCAGGAGCAGGAACACCTCGGGGCAGTGGTCGACGCACAGGCCGTCGCCCGTGCACAGGTCCTGGTCGATCCAAACGCTCAGCGCCACGGCCCCATCCTTGCAGGCGCGGCGGGGTTGCACCGCACGGCGGGGCCGGCCGGGTCGCGAGGAGGCCCCGGTACGATGGGGTGCGTGGAGACGAGGCCGGCCCCCGCCCCGCCCCCGGGCGTCGAGGACCGTGCCGGCCACGGCCCCGCCCGCCCGGGCGCGGTGGACGACGCTCGGGCAGCGAGCGGGGCCCGGGCCGCCGCCGTCCGGCGGGCCCGGCAGCTGAACCTGGTCACCATCGGGTGGAACGGCGTCGAGGGGGTGGTGGCGGTGATCGCCGGCGTGGCGGCCGGTTCGGTCAGCCTCATCGGCTTCGGGCTCGACTCGGGCATCGAGGTGTCGGCGGCCGTCATCCTGGCGCTGCACCTCCGGCGCGAGGGCGCCGGCGCCTGCATGCAGGAGGGCGACCGCCGGGCCACCCGCGCCATCGCCGTCAGCTTCGGCCTGCTGGCCGCCTACGTGGCGTTCGAGTCGGTGCGCGACCTGGCCACCGCCGGCCGGCCCGACGCCAGCGTGCCCGGCCTGGTCATCGCCGTCCTGTCGCTCCTCGTCATGCCGTGGCTGGCCCGGGCCAAGCGGCGCCTGGCACCCGCCCTCGGCTCGCGGGCGGTGCAGGCCGACGCCACCCAGACCAACCTGTGCGCCCTGCTGTCGGGCGTGCTCGTCGTCGGCCTGGGCGCCAACGCGCTGGCCGGCTGGTGGTGGGCCGACCCGCTGGCCGGCATCGCCATCGCCGTGGCGGCCGCCCGGGCGGCGGTCCTCACCTGGCGGGCGGAGTCCCTCGAGGACACCTGCTGCGCCTGAGCTGAGGGCGCCGGCGCCGCTCGCTGATGCGCCGACCACGAGACGCTCCGCCGCCGGAGCACGATCCGACTCGGCCGGATGGAGTGAGCGACGCGGACGAACGAGGGCCGAGCACTACCCGGGCCGGTCGCCGGCGCCCACCGGGGCCGGCGCCGGGGTCGCCTTCTGGCGGGCGACGACCCGGCTGCGGGCCATGGCCGGCGGCCGGGCGCCGGGTGGGGACACCCAGCCGTCCAGCAGGCGGCCGGTCGCCGCCGCGATCTCCTCGACGGCCCGGTCGAACGCCGCCCGGTTGGCGCGGGACGGCGTGCGGTGCCCGCTGACCTTGCGGACGAACTGGAGGGCGGCGGCGTGCACCTCGGCCTCGGTGGCCTTGTCCTCGCCCCGCAGTGTCACGATGCTCCGGCACATGGGGACCACGTTGGCACACGGCGCCGCCGGGGGGCGGCGGTTCCGGCTCCGCACGGCGGCCCGCCTGGCGGTGGCCCTCGCCGTGCTGGCCGTGCTCGCCGCCCGGGAGGGCGACGGCGACCCCCTGCTGCCCGAGCCCCTCCGGGCGCTGGAGCCGGCCCGGCCCGGGGAGTACCGCATGGTCGGCACCGAGCGGGACAGCCGCACCGGCCGCGCCACGGGGACGGAGGAGGCGTACACCGTCGAGCCGTGGTTCACGGCGGGCGGGGTCAAGCACCAGGTCACCCGCTTCGGCGACGGCGGGGAGGCGGGGGAGCGGGAGACCGCCTTCCGGGCCGACGGCGCCCACCGGGTGCGGGAGTCGGCGGGCGGCGTGTCGTGGTGGTGGGAGCCGCCGCTGCGCACGGTCGCCGCGCCCCTCGCGGTGGGCGCCTCGTGGACGGCGCGCAGCACGGCCAGCGTCCCGGACGCGGCCGGGTTCCGCCGGGTCACCGAGGTGGAGTCGACGACCGAGGTCGTCGGGGCCACGACGGTCGAGGTGGCCGGCCGCCGGGTCAGGGCGTACGTGCTCCACGACACCACGGCGACGACGGTGACGACCACCAGGCGGGCCGACCGGGCCGTCACCACGACCACCTTCACCAGCCGGGGCCGGTCGTGGTTCTCGCCCCGGCACATGCTCGTGGTCCGCAGCCACCGCACCACCACGGTGGAGGGCGACCCGACCGCCGCCGGCCCCTACGAGGTCGCCCGCCGCAGCGAGCTGGCGCGGCTCGAGCCGGCGTAGCGGGGATCACGAACCGCCCAGGGCGGTGCGCAGCACGGCCAGGCGCTCGGGCACCGCCCGGTAGTACGCCCACCGCCCCCGCTTCTCCCGGGTCACCAGGCCGGCCTCGGTGAGCAGGGCCAGGTGGTGGCTCACCGTGGGCTGGCTCCGCCCCAGCGGCTGGGTGAGGTCGCAGGCGCACGCCTCCTCGGCGTTGGCGATCATCGACAGGAGGCGGAGGCGCACGGGGTCGGCCAGGACCTTGAAGGCGGCCGCCAGCTCCTCCGCCTCGTCGGCGCCGAGCACGGCGTCGTCGATGGGGCTGCAGCACGCCTCGATGACCCTGGCGTCCATGGGCCCACGATACACATTGACAACCGTCGATCAATGCGCGACCCTGTCCCAAGACGCATCGACAACCGTCGATGGATGACCGACGGAGGCCCGCCCGTGTCCCGAGTCCAGCTCGCCCTGAACGTCTCCGACCTCGACGCCGCCGTCGCCTTCTACTCCACCCTGTTCGGCACCGGGCCGGCCAAGCGCCGGCCCGGCTATACCAACTTCGCCGTGGCCGAGCCGCCCCTCACGCTGGTGCTCATCGAGAACCCGGCCGCCGCCGGGACCCTCAACCATCTCGGCGTCGAGGTCGCCTCCACGGGTGACGTGGCGGCCGCCCGGTCCCGGCTGGACGCGGACGGGCTGGCCACGTCCACCGAGGAGAACGTCACCTGTTGCTACGCCGTCCAGGACAAGGTCTGGGTCGAGGGGCCCGACGCCACGCCGTGGGAGGTGTACACGGTCCTGGCCGACTCCCCGAC
>JBKHXC010000232.1:0-2705 GCA_046566225.1 Acidimicrobiia bacterium | reverse complement strand
GACCTGGCCGCCCTGCTCACCGACCTCCACGACGGCGACGTGCTGTTCATCGACGAGATCCACCGGCTGGGCCGGCCGGTGGAGGAGGTCCTCTACCCGGCCATGGAGGACTTCCAGCTCGACATCGTGCTGGGCAAGGGGCCGGCCGCCCGGTCCATCCGCCTCGACCTGCCCCGCTTCACCCTGGTGGGCGCCACCACCCGCACCGGCCTGCTCACCGGTCCCCTGCGCGACGGCTTCGGGCTGGTGGCCCGCCTGGACCACTACCCGGTGGACGACCTGGTCGTGATCGTGGAGCGGGCGGCCCGCATCCTCGGCGTCCCCGTCGACCGGGGCGGGGCCACCGAGGTGGCCCGCCGCTCCCGGGGCACCCCCCGCATCGCCAACCGGCTGCTCAAGCGGGTGCGGGACTTCGCCGAGGTGCGGCGCGACGGGGTGGTCAGCCAGGCCACGGCCGCCGCCGGCCTCGCCCTGTTCGGCGTGGACGACCTCGGCCTCGACAAGGTCGACCGGGCCGTGTTGTCGGCGCTGTGCACCCGCTTCGGCGGCGGCCCGGTGGGGCTGTCCACCCTGGCGGTGAGCATCGGCGAGGAGACCGAGACGCTGGAGGACGTGTACGAGCCGTTCCTGCTCCAGCTCGGGATGCTCAAGCGCACGCCCCGGGGGCGGGTGGCCATGCCCGCCGCCTGGCGCCACCTGGGGCTGGCCGCCCCCCAGGCGGCCGCCGTCCTCTTCGACGAGGGGTAGGACCTGCGTACGCTGCCGCCGGATGGGCGACATGGCCGAGTACGACTACGACCTGCCTCCCGAGGCCGTCGCCCAGGTGCCGGCCGAGCCGCGGGAGTCGGCCCGGCTGCTGGTGGCCGTGGACCCCGACGGGCCGCCCGAGCACCGCCGGGTCGCCGACCTCCCCGACCTGCTGGGACCGGGCGACGTGCTGGTGGTCAACGAGACCCGGGTGCGCCCCTCCCGGCTGGTGCTGCGCAAGGCGACCGGCGGCCGGGTCGAGGTGCTGCTCCTCGAGCCGGCCGGTGCCCCGGGGGAGTGGGACGCCCTGGTCCGGCCCGCCCGGCGGGTGCCGGCCGGCACCCGCCTGTCCCCGGCGCCCGGGGCCGAGCCCCTGGTGGAGGTGGGCGGCCCCACCGCGCGCGACGACGGCTCCCGGCGGGTGCGCCTCCTCGGCGACGTGGCGGCCCACGCCCTGCTCGCCCTCCCCCCCTACATCGCCGCCGAGCTGGCCGACCCCGAGCGCTACCAGACCGTCTACGCCCGCACGCCGGGGTCGGTGGCCGCCCCCACCGCCGGGCTCCACCTCAGCCGGGCCGTGCTCGAGCGGTGCCGCCGGCGGGGGGTGGACGTGCGCGCCGTGGACCTGGCCATCGGCCCCGCCACCTTCCGGCCCGTGTCGGCCCGGCGCTCGGAGGACCACGTCATGCACGCCGAGCGCTACGCCGTCCCCGCCGCCACCCTCGACGCCTGCCGGGCCGCCCGCCGGGTGGTGGCCGTGGGCACCACCACCGTGCGGGCCCTGGAGTCGGCCGCCGCCACCGGCCGGCGGTCGGGCTCCACCCGGCTGTTCATCAGCGAGGGCTTCTCCTTCCGGGTGGTCGACGTCCTGCTCACCAACTTCCACCTGCCCCGGTCGTCGCTCCTCCTGCTCCTCGGGGCCTTCGCCGGGCCGGCCTGGCGGCGCCTCTACGACACGGCGCTGGCCGGCGGCTACCGCTTCTTGTCCTTCGGAGACGCCATGCTCGTCGGCCGCCGCCCCCCGGCCCGGTGAGCGCCGGCGGCGCCGTGCGCTTCGACGTCGAGGCCGTCGACGGCGCCGCCCGGGCCGGCGTGGTCACCACCGCCCGGGGGGCCTTCGCCACGCCCTGCTTCATGCCGGTGGGGACCCGGGGGGCGGTGCGGGCGGTGTCGAGCGCCGACCTGGAGGACCTGGGCGCCGAGGTGGTCCTGGCCAACGCCTACCACCTGATGCTCCGCCCGGGCGCCGACGTCGTGGCCGGCCTCGGAGGGGTGCACGGGTTCGCGTCGTGGACCGGCCACGTCCTCACCGACTCGGGCGGGTACCAGGTGTTCTCCCTGGAGCCGTCGGTCGACGACGACGGCGTCACCTTCCGCTCCACCTACGACGGGTCCTCCCACCGGCTCACGCCGGAGGGCGCGGTGCGGGTGCAGGAGCTGCTCGGCGCCGACATCGCCATGGTCCTCGACGTGTGTCCGCCCCTGCCGTCGCCGCCCGGCGACGTCCGCCGGGCGGTCGAGCGCACGGCGGCGTGGGCCCGGCGGTGCCGTGACGCCCACCGGCGGGAGGGCCAGGCCCTGTTCGGGATCGTGCAGGGCGGGGTGGACGAGGCGCTGCGGGTCGAGAGCGCCGAGCGCACGGTCGCGCTGGGCTTCGACGGCCACGCCGTGGGCGGGCTGTCGGTGGGCGAGGGGCGCGACGAGATGCTCGCCGCCCTGGCCGCCACCACGGCGGTGCTGCCCGCCGGCGCCCCCCGGTACCTGATGGGCGTGGGCGACCCGGTGGGCCTGGTGGAGGCGGTGGCGCTGGGCGTCGACCTGTTCGACTGCGTGCTGCCCACCCGGCTGGCCCGCCACGGGCCGGTGCTCACCGGCGCCGGCCGCCTCAACCTGCGCAACGCCGCCCACCGCGGGGACGCCTCGCCCCTCGACCCCGACTGCCCCTGCCCGGTGTGCGG
>JBKHXC010000231.1:0-4540 GCA_046566225.1 Acidimicrobiia bacterium | reverse complement strand
TCCAGGCTCGTGCCGTCAGTCCTCGTCGATCAGGGCCGCCTCGGTGGCGGCCACCTTCTCCTCCCATCGCTCGGGGCTCCACAGCTCGATGCGGTTGAGCGCGCCGTTCACCAGCACGGCGTCGTGCAGCGAGGCGAACGTGCGCAGCGGGGCCACGACGGCGAAGCGGCCCTGCTTGTCGACCTCCACCTCCTGGGTGCCCGACGCCCACACCCGGGCCAGGTTGCGCTCGGCCGAGCCCCGCTTCTGCGCCTCCTCCATCTCGGCCGACTGCACGGCGAACTCCTCGGGCGTCCACAGGGCCAGGCAGCCGCCCTGGTACTGGGTGAGGTACCCGCCGTGGTCGAAGTGGGCGCGGAACTTGGCGGGCAGGATCACCCGACCCTTGGGGTCGACCGAGTGCTCGTACCGACCGAAGAACCTCACCACGCAGCGACGTGCTCCTCACCCCCGTCCACCGCCGGGCTCCGTGCGGGCCGGGCCCTCCCCTTCCCGCCACATCGCACCACCTTAAACCACCCAGCCCCCACGTTCAACCACGAATGCGCCCCTCGCTCCCCCGGGGCCCGCGCCGGCCCACCACCGAATGGAGTGAGCGGAGCGAACGAATGAGGTCGACGAACTACGGCAGGTGGCGCAGGAAGGCGGCCTCGACCTGGGCCGGGGGCCGGTCCACCGGGGCCACGGCGCCGGCCAGGTCGGCGCCCGCCGCCTCCCGCTCGGCCGGCGACAGGGCCAGGGCGGCGAGGAGCGGCGCCGGGTCCCAGGCCAGGGGCACGGCGCACTGGAACAGCGCTCCCCGCCGGCGGCGGCGCTGGGCGATGCCGACCGCCTTGCGGCCGCCCACGGTCACCTCGCCCGGCCCCAGGCCGGCGAAGCACACCCACGGGGACCACCGGGACCGCACCAGGCCGCCCCGGTGGACGGCCGCCGGCCCCACCCCGAGGGCCGCCAGGGCGGCGGACCACGCCTCGCCCAGCCACCACGCCGCCCGGCCGACGTCGGCGTGCCACAACCGGTCCCCGGCGGGGACGACCACGTCGGCCCACACCAGCCGGCCGGGCTCGACCAGCACGGCGCCGCCGCCGCTGCGCCGGCGGGCCACGCCCAGGCCGGCGCCGGGCGCCACCGCGGCGTCCGCCTGGGTCGAGCCCAGCACCACCGCCGGCTCGCTCACCGTGCAGAAGGCGACGGAGCGGGCCGAGAGGTCGACGTGGCGGCCGTGCAGCGACGCCGCGTCCCCCCGCAGGCGGGTGACGGCCCAGGAGGAGGTCAGGCCGACAGCGTCGCCGCGCCGCCCAGGTACGGCGCCCAGTCGGGGTGGACGGCGCCGTTGGCCACCAGCACCCAGCTGCCCGGCCGGGGGGGAGCCGGCGGGCGGAGCAGGCTCAGCGGGGTGTCGGCCAGGAGGTGGTCCTCCTTGCGCATGTTGCACGGCCGGCACGACGCCACGACGTTCTCCCAGGTGTGGGTGCCGCCCTTGCTGCGGGGCACCACGTGGTCGATGTTCTCGGCGGCGCCGCCGCAGTACTGGCAGCGGTGGCCGTCGCGGGCGAACACGGCCCGCCGGTTGAGGCCGGTGCGGGCCTGGTACGGGACCTTCACGTAGTACGACAGGCGGGCCACCGACGGCTCGGCGAACGCGGCCCGCTCGGAGTGGAAGCAGCGCCCGGTGGAGGCGACCAGCTCCGCCTTCCCCGACAGCACCAGGACCAGGGCCCGCCGGGTGGCGACGACGCAGAGCGGCTCGTAGGAGGCGTTGAGGATGAGCGCCCTGGACACCGGCCGAACCTACCGAGGTCGAGTCCCTGGTGGCACCCGCATTACCGCACCCTACCCCAGCGACCTGCGATAGCTCCGGCACCAGCGCAGGTAGGCGACCACGTCGGCGGGCTCGGGCCGCGGTGCCGCGCCCCCGTACATCGTCTCCAGCCGGAAGGCGAGGTACCGGCGGTCGGGCACGGGCAGGAACGGCGGTCGCCGCCACCACCCGGGGGCCGCCAGCAGCCGGGCCTGGCGCAGCGCCGTCGGCCACAGGCCGGGCCGGGCGGCCACGGCCAGGGCGGCGCCCACCCACGCCCCGGCACCGGCCCTCACGGGGCCAGCACGGGCACGCCCAGGCCCCGCCATCCCACGGCGGCGGCGCCCACCAGCGGGCCCGCCGCCCCCAGCCCGGCGGGCACCACCCGGGCCCCGGCGGAGAACGACAGGCGGCACGAGCGGTCCAGCTCGGCCTGGGCGGCGGCGAAGACCGGCTCGCCGAAGCCGAGCGCCACCGAGCCGGCGACCACGGCCAGGCCCAGGTCGAGGAGGTTGGCGACCGAGGCGAGGGCCCGGCCCACCAGGGCGCCCGTCCGCTCGACCACCTCGGCGGGGGCCTCCGGCGCCGGCCGGCCGGTGCGGGCCGCGATGGCGGGCCCCGACGCCTCGGCCTCCAGGCAGCCCGACGCCCCGCACGCGCAGCGCCGCCCGCCCGGCACCACGATGACGTGGCCGATGTGGCCGGCGTTGCCGGCCGCCCCGTCGAGCAGGCGCCCGTCGAGCACCACCCCGCCGCCCACGCCGGTGGAGACCACCATGGCGATGAAGTGGCGCTCGTCGCGGGCCGCGCCCCGCCACCCCTCCCCCAGGGCCAGGGCCTTGGCGTCGTTGTCCACGAACGTCTCCAGCCCCAGCCGGGCGGCCAGGGTGCGCCGCAGCGGGAAGTGGCGCCAGGCCGGGATGTTGAGGGGGGAGACCTCCTCGCCCCCCGCCGCCATGGGACCGCCGCAGCCCACGCCGCACACCACCTCGTCGCCCCCGCGCACCTCCTCGACGGCGCCGGCCAGGGCGGCGAGCACGTCGGCCGCCGAGGCGCCCGGGCCGGGGGTCGGCGCCCGGGCGGAGCGCAGCACCGTCCCCTGGTCGTCGACCACGGCGGCGGCCACCTTCGTCCCCCCCACGTCGACGGCCAGCGCCCGCGCCACGGCCGGACGGTACCGCCGTCCCGGAGCCGGGGCCCGGCGGTAGGGTTTGCCGAGGAGAAGGCGCACCCTGGAGGGCGGCGGTGGTCAGACAACGAACAGCCGCCGACATGACCACCTTCGCCGACGGGTTCGAGGCCATCGTCGACAACGTCGAGCGGATGATCCAGGGCAAGACCGACGCCATCCGCCTGGCCGTGCTCAGCCTGGTGGCCGAGGGCCACCTGCTCATCGAGGACGTCCCCGGCGTGGGCAAGACCAGCCTGGCCAAGGCCCTGGCCGCCTCCCTGGGCTGCGCCTGGCAGCGGATCCAGTTCACCCCCGACCTGCTGCCGTCGGACGTGACCGGCGTCAACGTCTACAGCCGGGCCACCGGCAGCTTCGAGTTCCGCCCCGGCGGCGTGTTCGCCAACATCGTGCTGGGCGACGAGATCAACCGGGCGTCCCCCAAGACCCAGTCGGCGCTGCTGGAGGCCATGCAGGAGCGCCAGGTCACCATCGACGCCAGCACCTACGCCCTGCCCACGCCGTTCATGGTCATCGCCACCCAGAACCCGGTCGAGCACGAGGGCACCTACCCGCTGCCCGAGAGCCAGCTCGACCGGTTCCTCATGCGCATCGCCATGGGCTACCCCGACCGGGCGGCCGAGATCGAGATGCTCGACCTGCACGGGGGCCCCGAGCCGGTCACCGTGGAGGAGCTGGAGCCGGTGACGAGCACCGGGCGGGTGGTGGCGATGACCGAGGCGGCCCGGGCGGTGCACGTGGCGCCCGGCCTGCGCGGCTACCTGGTCGACCTGGCCGAGGCCACCCGCCGCCACCCCGGCCTGGCCCTCGGCGTGTCGCCCCGGGCCACCCTGGCCCTCCAGGGCGCCGCCCGGGCGCGGGCCGCCTCCCTGGGGCGGGGCTACGTGGTCCCCGACGACGTCAAGGCCCTGGCCGGGCCCGTCCTCGAGCACCGCATGGTGCTCACCCCCGAGGCCGCCATCGCCGGGGTCACGGGCGCCGACGTCCTGGCCGAGGTGCTCGACGCCGTCCCCGTCCCCGCCGGCCGGGGAGGCTAGGGGGCCGGTGCTCACCCGCCGGGGCACGATGCTCCTCCTCGGCGCCGGGCTGCTGGCGGCGGGGGGCCGCCTGCTGGGGATCATGGAGCTGTACATGCTGGCGGCGGCGGCGCTGGCCCTGGTGGGCGGCGCGGTGGCCTTCGTCCACCTCGCCCGCTTCGACCTGGAGGCCACCCGCGAGCTGCGCCCGGCCCGCGTCCACGCCGGCGGGGCCAGCCGGGTCGAGCTCACCGTGCGCAACCACGGGCCCCGGCGCTCGCCCGTCCTGGCCGCCCGGGACCCCTTCGACGGCGGCCGGCGCTCGGCCCGGTTCCTCGTCGCCCCCCTGGCCGCCGGCGAGTCGGCCCGCGCCGCCTACCGGCTCCCCACCGAGCGCCGGGGGATCTTCGACCTCGGCCCCCTCCAGCTCGACCTGGAGGACCCCTTCGGGCTGGCCGCCCCCACCCGCCCCGCCGCCCCCGCCACCCGCCTCACCGTCTACCCCCGCGTCGACGCCGTCCCGCCGCTTCCCAT
>JBKHXC010000230.1:0-1661 GCA_046566225.1 Acidimicrobiia bacterium | reverse complement strand
CCCGCCGCTTGTCGTCGGTGTCGGGCTTCTACTCCTACGTGCTCGCTCGTGGGGACACCGACGTTCGATCCAGCCCGGTCCCGCGTGGCCTGCCCACCCGACGCCGGGGCAGCCGCTCCCAGCGGGTCCCCTTGGTGCGGGTGCCGCGGACGTTGCCCAAGATCTTCTCGCCCGGCGAAGTCGACGCGCTCGTCGCCGCCCTGCGATCCAACCGTGACCGGGCGATGGTCTTCGCCATGCTGCTGGCCGGGCTGCGCCGCTGCGAGGTCCTCGGCCTGCGCCTGGCCGACATCGGGGTGGCGGACCGGGCGTTGTTCGTCGCGGAGGGCAAGGGCGGCCACCAACGGGTGGTGCCGGTCTCCAACACGTTCTTCACCGCGCTGGGCGACTACCTCCACCGGGAGCGGCCAGCCGACACCGACACCGACCGGGTGTTCGTGGCGTTGAAGGGCCCAAGCCGCGGTCGGCCGCTCACCGCCGACGGTGTCGACGCCATCCTGCCCGGCGCCCGCGATCGGGCCGGGTTGCAACGGGCCACGTGCCATCAGCTGCGCCACACCTGCCTCACCCGCCTGCGTGAGGCCGGGATGGCGCTCGAGGCTGTCCAGGCCCAAGCCGGCCACGCCTCAATCGAGTCGACCCGCGTCTACCTGCACCTCACCAACGACTGGCTGGCCGATGAGTACCGCCGAGCCGCCGATCTCATCGAAGCCCACCACGCCATCGAGCTCCTCGCCCTGCAGGAGCTGACCCGATGAGCGCCGCCGCCGAAGCTCACGTCGAACTGTGGATCCCACGCGACGGATCACACCGAGAATGGGCGGCACTGGCAGCATCGGCGCCGCAGCTGGTGGCGACAATGCGCGCTACCTGGTGCAGCTGTCCACGTTCCTGGCGCCCCGCAGCGTCCACGCCGCCGACGACACCCTGCGCCAGCTGGCCCGCTGGCTCACGGCCAACACCGACGTCACCGTCGTCGCCGGCATCACCCGCACCCACATCGAGGACTACAAGGTGTGGCTCGCGGCCAGGCCCGGAGTCAAGGGCCCGACGATGGCGAAGAACACCCAGCGCCAACGGCTGCGGATGATCCGGATCTTCCTCGAACGGCTCATCGACTGGGACTGGCCCGACGCCCCCGGCCGGAACCCGATCCTCCACGGCGACATCCCACCCCGCCCCGAGCCGCTCCCCAAGTTCCTCAACGACCAGGACGCCGCCAAGCTCATGGCCGCCGCCCGCGCCCACCGGCTCCCCCGCTACCGGCTCGTGGTCGAGATGCTGGCCCGCACCGGGCTGCGGGCCAGTGAGCTCTGCGACTTGGCGGCCGACGCCGCCACCCAGATCGGCGATGCCCACTGGCTACGGGTCCCCGTCGGCAAGCTCCGCAACGACCGGTTCATCCCCCTGCACCCCGACCTCGTCGAGCTACTCGCCGAGTGGACCGCCGACAACGCCGAACACATCAGGGTCCAACGGCGGCTCATCGCCGACGAGCACGCACCGATCTGCCGCCGCACCGTGCACCGCATCGTCGCCACCACCGCCCGCAAAGCCGGCATAGGACACGTCCACCCCCATCAGCTCCGCCACACCCTGGCCACCCAAGCCATCAACCGCGGGATGCGCCTCGAAGCCATCGCCGCCCTCCTCGGGCACCG
>JBKHXC010000229.1:0-3742 GCA_046566225.1 Acidimicrobiia bacterium | reverse complement strand
CGGGCGCCCCCGGCCACCGCCGGCGACGCCCGGTGGATGGACCGGGCCCTGGCCCTGGGGGCGTCGGTGCGGGCCCGGGCCCACCCCAACCCGTGGGTGGGCGCCGTGGTGGTGGCGGCCGGCGGGGTCGCCTTCGAGGGGGCCACGGCCGAGCCGGGCGGCCCCCACGCCGAGGCCGCCGCCCTGGCCTCGGCCGGCGCCGCCGCCCGGGGGGCGACCCTCTACGCCACCCTGGAGCCCTGCGCCCACCACGGGCGCACGCCGCCGTGCGCCGACGCGGTGGTGGCGGCGGGGGTGGCCCGGGTGGTGGTGGGCATGGAGGACCCCGACCGGCGGGTGCGGGGGCGCGGGATCGCCCGCCTGCGGGCGGCCGGCGTGGCGGTCGACGTCGGGCTGCGGGGGGGCGAGGTGGCGGCCCAGCTCGCCCCCTACGTGAAGCACCGCAGCACCGGCCGGCCGTGGGTGGTGCTGAAGCTGGCGGCCAGCCTCGACGGCCGCATCGCCGCGCCCGACGGCACCAGCCGGTGGATCACCGGTGCCGCCGCCCGGGACGACGCCCACCGCCTGCGGGCCGAGAGCGGCGCCGTGGTGGTGGGCGCCGGCACCGTGCGGGCCGACGACCCCGCCCTCACCGTGCGCCGGGCCACCGGCCGCGACCCGCTCCGGGTGGTGCTGGGCCGGGCCCCCGAGGGCGCCGCCGTCCACCCCGCCCTGGAGCTGTCCGGGGACCTGGGCGACGTGCTCGACGAGTTGGGCCGGCGCGACGTCGTCCAGGTGCTGGTGGAGGGCGGCGCCACCGTGGCCCACGACCTCCACGCCGCCGGCCTGGTGGACCGCTACGTGCTGTACCTGGCGCCGGTGCTCTTCGGCGGCGACGACGCCCGGCCCATGTTCGCCGGCCCCGGCGCCGCCACCATGGCCGACGTGTGGCGGGGGACGGTGGTCGGCGTGGCCCGCCTGGGCGACGACGTCCGCGTCGAGCTGGCCCCGGCCGGGGGCTGAGGAGGGTGTTCACCGGCATCGTGGAGGAGATGGGGCGCCTGCGGGACCGCCGCGGCGGCCGGTTCCGGTTCGAGGCGTCGGTGGTGCTCGACGGCCTGGCCGCCGGCGACTCGCTCGCCCACAACGGGTGCTGCCTCACCGTGGCCGAGGTCGGCCAGGGCTGGTACGGCGTGGACGTGGTGGACGAGACGCTGGCCCGCACCGACCTGGGCTCGCTCGCCCCCGGCGACGGCGTGAACCTGGAGCGGGCCGTCACCCCGTCCACCCGCCTGGGCGGCCACGTGGTGCACGGCCACGTCGACGGCGTGGGCCGGGTGGTGCGGCCCGCCCCCGACCTGGAGGTGGAGATGCCGCCCGAGCTGGCCCGGTACGTGGTCAGGAAGGGCCCCATCGCGGTGGACGGCTGTAGCCTCACGGTGGTCGACGTCGGCGACGACCGGTTCACCGTGGCCGTCGTCCCCCACACCGCGTCGGTCACCACGCTGGGGCGGAAGGGCCCGGGGGCGCCGGTCAACCTGGAGGTGGACCTGATGGCCAAGTACGTCGAGAAGCTGCTGGAAGGACACAGGTAGGTCGAGCGGTGCCGTTCGCTGACATCGACAAGGCCATCGCCGCCGTGGCGCGGGGCGAGATGGTCGTCGTCGTGGACGACAAGGACCGGGAGAACGAGGGCGACCTCGTCATGGCCGCCGAGCACGCCACCGCCGAGAAGATCGGCTTCTTCGTCAAGCACACGTCGGGCGTCATCTGCATGCCGATGCTGGGGGAGCGGCTCGACGAGCTGGGCCTGCCCCTCATGGTGCTGGACAACACCGAGTCGCAGCGCACGGCGTTCACCATCAGCGTCGACTACCGGCCGGGGACGAGCACGGGCATCTCGGCCGCCGACCGGGCCGCCACCATCCGGGCCCTGATCGACCCCGCCACCTCGCCCGCCGACCTGGCCAAGCCCGGCCACATCTTCCCGCTGCGCTACCGGCGGGGCGGCGTGCTCAAGCGGGCGGGCCACACCGAGGCGGCCGTCGACCTGGCCCGCCTGGCCGGGCTCCAGCCCGCCGGCGTGCTGTGCGAGGTCGTCCGCGACGACGGCGAGATGGCCCGCCTGCCCGACCTGGAGGCCTTCGCCGCCGAGCACGGGCTGCTGCTCATCTCCATCGCCGACCTCATCCGCTACCGCCGCCAGAAGGACAAGCTGGTGAAGCGGCTGTCGGAGGCGCGGCTGCCGACGCCCTACGGGGAGTTCACCTGCTACGCCTACGAGTCGGTCCTCAACGGCGACCAGCACCTGGCCCTGGTGAAGGGCGCCGTGCAGGGCGAGGAGGACGTGCTGGTGCGGGTACACAGCGAGTGCCTCACCGGCGACGTGTTCGGGTCCATGCGCTGCGACTGCGGGTGGCAGCTGGAGGCGGCGATCAAGCGGGTGGCCGAGGAGGGGCTGGGGGTGGTGGTGTACCTGCGGGGCCACGAGGGGCGCGGCATCGGCCTGGCCCACAAGCTGCGCGCCTACCGGCTCCAGGAGCAGGGCCACGACACGGTGGACGCCAACCTGGAGCTGGGCCTGCCCGTCGACAGCCGCGAGTACGGCATCGGCGCCCAGATCCTGGTCGACCTCGGGATCACCACCATGCGCTACATGACCAACAACCCGGCCAAGTACGGCGGCCTCGACGGGTTCGGGCTGGTGATGGTCGAGCGGGTGCCGCTCCAGTCCACGCCCAACGCCGAGAACTCGTCCTACCTGCGCACCAAGCGCGACCGGCTGGGCCATCACCTGGAGGGACTCGATGACGACGATTGACGGCCGGCCCCGGGGCGACGGCCTGCGGGTGGGCCTGGTGTGCAGCCGGTTCAACGCCGTGGTCACCGACCGCCTCCTGGCCGGCGCCCGCGACGCCCTGGTGCGCCACGGGGTGGACGAGGCCTCCATCACCGTCGCCATGGTGCCCGGGGCCTTCGAGCTGCCCCTGGTCGCCGCCCGCCTGGCCGCCGCCGGGGAGGTCGACGCCGTGGTGTGCCTGGGCGCCGTCGTGCGGGGGGCCACGCCGCACTTCGACCTGGTGGCCGGCCAGTGCGCGGCCGGCGTCCAGCGGGCCCAGATGGACGCCGGCATCCCCGTGGTGTTCGGCGTGCTCACCACCGACACCGTCGAGCAGGCCCTGGACCGGGCCGGGGGCAAGGCCGGCAACAAGGGCTTCGACGCCGCGGTGGCGGCCATCGAGACCGCCGACGTCCTGCGCCAGCTCCCCGAGCCCGGCGCCCGGGGGTAGGCGTGCTCCGCCTGGTGCTGCCCAAGGGCTCCCTGGAGGCCTCCACCCTGAAGCTGTTCGAGGACGCCGACCTGCCCGTGCGGCGGGGCTCCGACGTCGACTACTCGGCCACCGTCGCCGACCCCCGGATCGACAGCGTGCGCATCCTGCGCCCCCAGGAGATCCCCCGCTACGTGGCCGACGGGCTGTTCGACCTGGGCATCACCGGGCGGGACTGGATCGAGGAGACGTCGAGCTCGGTGGTGTCGCTGGGCGAGCTCCACTACTCCAAGGCCACGGCCCGGCCCATCCGGGTGGTGCTGGCCGTGTCGGCCGACTCGCCCATCCACGCCGTGGCCGACCTCCCCGAGGGGGCCCGCGTCCACACCGAGTACCCCGAGCTGACCCGCCGCTACCTCGAGCACCACGGGGTGAAGGCCGAGGTGACCCTCTCCTACGGCGCCACCGAGGCCAAGGTGCCCGACATCGCCGAC
>JBKHXC010000228.1:0-1933 GCA_046566225.1 Acidimicrobiia bacterium | reverse complement strand
TGCCCCGGCCGGGGTGGAGCTCGCCGGCCTGCCAGGACTGCGGGGCGGACCAGCTGGCCACCATGGAGCGCTCCTGGGCGGAGAGGGGCACCACCTCGGCCACCTTGCGCAGCTCCAGGGGGGAGAGGGCGCCGAGGACGGTGATGCCGGCCCGCTCGACGAAGCCCCGGGCCTTGGCCCGGTCCTCCTCGGTGGGCAGGGCCTCGAGGTCGGCCAGGGAGTGGGTGGCCCGGATGTCGCACACGCCCTTGGCCCGGTTGATCCGGGTCAGGGCGTCGGCGTGCTCGACCAGGCCGGGGCTGCCCCGCAGGGCCCGCCACAGCTCGTCGAGCACGAGGCAGAACTGGCGCCGGGGCGCCAGGCCCTGCTCGGCCAGGGCGGCGGCGCCGTCGATCATGGCGAAGCCGTAGGCCCAGGTGGACAACATGGCGGCCGCCACCAGGGTGTCGCCAGCGGCCGACACCCGGGAGATGTCCACGCTCACCGCGGGGGCGCCGAGGTCCATGGGCCGGGTGGTGGCGCCGTCGAAGACGCCCTTGAGCGACCCGGTGCACAGCAGGTTCAGCGTCTGGCGCAGCAGGCGGGTCTCGTCGTGGTACTGGGCGGGCGTGCGGGCCTCGGCGGCGGACAGCAGGGCGTCGGTGGGGTCGGCGCGCAGGATGGCCAAGACGTCGGCGATGGTGGGCTGGACGGCGCCGGCGGGGTCGAGGGCGTCGATGGCGGCCCCGAGGACGCACTCCTCGCCGTTGCTCACCGGCGCCCGGCGCACCAGGGCCAGCAGGGCGAGCAGGGCGTTGAGGCGCCGGCCTCGGGACTCGGCCCGCAGCTGGGCAGCGGCAGCGCCGCTGAGGCGGGCGGCGGCCTGGCCCAGGGGGCCGGTGTCGAGGGGGTTGATGCGGTCCATCCCCCGCCCCACCCGGATGACCTGGCCGCCCAGGCGCTCGATCACCGCCGTGTAGTCGGGCTTGAGGTCGCCGAGCACCAGGGGGCGCACGCCGAAGCCGCTCATCCCCCGGATCAGGCGCTTGATGAGCGCCGACTTGCCGGCGCCGGGCTGGCCGAGGAGGAAGGCGCCGGGGTTGGTAACCAGCCCCGCCTCCAGCCAGGCGAAGGGGTCCATGCACACGACCTCGCCCCACATCATGTGGCGGCCGATGGGCACGCCCACCGAGGGCGAGCCGCTGCCGGCCACGAACGGGAACAGCCCGGCCACCTGGGCGGTGGTGCCCTGGTACTCGGGCGGGGCGGCCACGTGTCCCGCCCGGCCGGCGCCGGGCAGGCGCCAGCCCCACGCCGGCGCCACCGCCCGGCGCAGGTCGCGCACCGAGGTGGCGGGGGCGGGATCCGGCCAGGAGCGGCGCCGCGCCGAGCGCCTCACCGCCGGGCCCGGGCCCGGACATGGGCCGGGTGCACGCCGGCGGGCAGGGTGGCGGCGAAGCCGGCCCCTTGGGCGCCGTAGAGGGGGCGGAGGCGGATCTTGGACTGCTGGGCCCGGGCCTCGATGTCGGCGCACGCCTGGGGCAGGTCGCCGGGATCGGTGACGGTGACGGTCACCACCAGCGAGGTGCGCACCACCCCGGCGCCGATGGCCTCCTCGTGGGCGGCCTGGCGGGCCCGCTCGCGGTCGGCCACGTCCCGGGCGCTCTCGTCGCGGCCCTGCTTGGCCCGGATCATGGCCCGGATGGTGGCGGCGTTGACCTCGCCCTCCAGCTCCCGGGCGGCGTGGGCGGCGGACAGCGGGCGGTAGAACAGGGTGACCCGGGTGGGCCAGCGGGCGGGCTGGAGCAGGGCGCACAGCACGTTGGCGGTGACCTGCTGGCGGGGCGCCTCGTGCCAGCCGTAGGTACGGGAGTAGCCCGAGTCGTGGCGGTACTCGGCCCAGGTCTCCTCGGCGCCCACCGGGCCCGCCTCACCCCACGTCAACAGCTGGTCG
>JBKHXC010000227.1:0-2345 GCA_046566225.1 Acidimicrobiia bacterium | reverse complement strand
CTGTGCCACAACGGCGAGATCAACGCCATCGCCGGCAACGTCAACCGCATGCGGGCCCGCAGCGTGCTGGGCACCGAGGCGGCCGGGCTCGGGCCCGAGGAGCTGTTCCGCCCGGTGCTGTCCCCCGCCGACTCCGACTCCGGCCAGATCGACTCCGCCGTCGAGCTGCTGGTGCGGGGCGGGCGGGACATCCGCCACGCCGTCGCCATGCTGGTCCCCGAGGCGTGGGAGGGGGCCCGGGACCTCGACCCCGAGGTGCGGGGCTTCTACCGCTACCACTCCAGCCTGGTGGAGCCGTGGGACGGGCCCGCCGGGCTCATCTTCACCGACGGCCTGGGCGTGGGCGCGGCGCTCGACCGCAACGGGCTGCGCCCCCTCCGCTACGCCGTCTGCGAGGACGGCCTGGTCGTGTGCTGCTCGGAGGCCGGCGCCGTGGACCTGAGCGGGCGGGGCACGGTGCGCCGCGGCCGCCTCGGCCCCGGCCAGATGCTGTTCGTCGACCCGTCGCGGGGCGTGCTGCTGGACCGGGCCTGCAAGGAGCGCCTGGCCGCCGCCGCCCCCTACGCCCGGTGGGCGGCCGACGGGATGCGCCGGGTCCGCAGCGGCCGGCCGGTGGACGAGCCCCCCGAGGCGGCCGAGCTGGTCCTGCGCCACCTGGCCCACGGCTACACCACCGAGGAGCTGCGCATGGTCCTCAAGCCCATGGCGACGGAGGCCAAGGAGCCCACCTTCGCCATGGGCGACGACTCGCCCCTCCCCCACCTGGCCGGCCGCCCACGCCCCATCCACCACTACCTGCGCCAGCGCTTCGCCCAGGTGACCAACCCCCCCATCGACCACCTGCGCGAGCGGCTGGTGATGAGCCTGCGCACCCTGCTGGGCCCCCGCCGGCCGCTGCTGGGCGAGGTGCCCGAGGCGGCCCGCCTCCTGGAGCTGGACTCGTTCTTCCTCGACCCGTCGGCGGTGGACGCCCTGATCCGCACCGACGACGCCGGCTTCTCGCCGGCCACCCTCGACGCCACCTTCGCGGTGGCCGGCGGCCCGGGCGGGCTGCGGGCCGGGGTGGAGGCCCTGTGCGCCGAGGCCGAGGCCCTGGTGGCCGCCGGCTCGGGCATCGTGGTGATCGACAACGGCGCCGTGTCGGCGGCCCGGGCCGCCGTGCCGAGCCTGCTGGCGGTCGGCGCCGTCCACCAGCGCCTGGTCGCCCGGGGCCTGCGGTCGGCCACCAGCCTGGTCGTGGTGGCCGACGACGCCCGCGACGTGCACCACCTGGCCTGCCTGCTGGGCTACGGCGCCGACGCCGTCTGCCCCCGCCTGGCGCTGCTCACCGTGGCCGCCGAGGCCGACTCCTCGGAGGACTCCGAGCTGCTCAGCCCCGAGGCCCAGGAGCGCTTCCACGCCGCCTCCGAGGACGGCGTGCTCAAGATCATGTCGAAGATGGGCATCTGCACGGTCGACTCCTACCGGGGCGCCCAGATCTTCGAGACCGTCGGCCTCGGCCCCGAGGTGGTCGACACGTGCTTCGCCGGCACCCCTGCCACCTGCGGCGGCATCGGCTGGGACGCGCTCGGGGCCGACGCCCTGGCCCAGCACGGCCAGGCGCCGTGGCCCCCCGCCGGGGGCGCCGCCCGCCTGCCCAACCCGGGGTACTACCGCAGCCTGAAGAAGGGCGGGGAGTACCACGTCCACAACCCCGACGTGGTCACCGCCCTCAACAACATGAACGCCGCCCACCTGCTCCAGAAGGCGCTGCGATCCGAGCGCGACGACCTGTACGACCAGTTCGCCCGGCTGGTCAACGAGCGGCCCCTCACCGAGCTGCGCGACCTGCTCGAGTTCGTGCCCACCACCGCCCCGGTGCCGCTGGCGGAGGTGGAGCCGGCCACCGCCATCGCCACCCGGTTCTCGACCGGCGCCATGTCCCACGGCGCCCTGTCGGCCGAGGCCCACGAGACGCTCTCGGAGGCCATGAACCTCATCGGCGGCCGTTCCAACTGCGGGGAGGGCGGTGAGGCCCAGGAGCGGTTCCGCACCCGGGGCCGGGCCAGGGGCGACAAGAACTCCAAGATCAAGCAGATCGCCTCCGGCCGCTTCGGCGTGACCCCCGAGTACTGCGCCTACGCCGACGAGCTGCAGATCAAGATCGCCCAGGGCTCCAAGCCGGGCGAGGGCGGCCAGCTGCCGGGCCACAAGGTGAGCGACGAGATCGCCCGACTGCGCCACACCCAGCCCGGCGTCACCCTCATCTCCCCCCCGCCCCACCACGACATCTACTCGATCGAGGACCTGGCCCAGCTCATCTTCGACCTGAAGCAGGTCAACCGCTACGCCGACGTGTCGGTCAA
>JBKHXC010000226.1:0-2340 GCA_046566225.1 Acidimicrobiia bacterium | reverse complement strand
TCGGGTGCGGTGGTGCGGGCCACGAGCGACCAGCTCGGCGGCCTCGCCCTTCGCCCCTACGACGTGGTCGGCGCCCGCTTGGCAGCGCGAGCCGAGCCCGCCGATCCCACCATGCCCGAGGCGGTGGTGCTGGCCGGCGTCCCCCGGCCGCTGCGCCGCCTCACCGCCCGCCGGGCCGAGCGGTGGCTGCGCCCCCTCCTCCACCCCGAGTGGACCCACCTCCTCGGCTTCGCCGGCCCGGCCGTCCCGTTCTGGGAGCTCGACGGCACCCGCCCGTCCGTCGCCGTGGTGCCCGCCCCCGCGGTCACCGCCGTCGACGACGACGGCTTGCTCCGGTGCCGCTTCGTGTGGCGCACCCTCGTCCACGACCTGCCGGTGGCCGTCGGCCGCGGCGCCCGACTCCCCGCCGAGGCGGCCCGCGTCGTCGTGGCGCTCACCCCGCCGTTCGAGGGCCACTGCTACAAGGTCGTCACCGGCCTCCTCTGACGTGCCGGTCCCACCGGTGGCTGATCGGCCGGCTGGCGCCGTCGCAGCTCAACCGGGCAGGTCGGCGGCGACCGTGACGTTGTGGAGCTCGGCGGCGGTGGCACGGACCGGTGTCGCCCCCAGCACATCCACGAGGGGCAGCAGGCGCAGCGTGCCCCGGGCCAGCAGGTCGTCGGCCGCAGCCAGGGCCGCCAGCCTCGGGTAGCGGGCGCAGAGCGGCTGGGCCCGCCCCTGCGGGTCGACGGCCACCGACGGGGCCGCCACCAGCCGCCCCAGCACGGGGCCAGCGCCGGGGAGGTCGCAGGCCAGCACCAGCACCTCCTCCGCGTCGACGGCGGCCAGCCCGGTGGCCAGCGCGTTCAGGGGACAGTCGGGGCCGGGTCGGTCGTCGACCGAGGGGACGGGCAGCGGGACCTCTGGGCGGCCCACCACCACCACACGCCGGCAGTGCGGCGCCAGGGCGGCGACGGCACGCTCGACCAGCGTGGTGCCGTCGAGCAGCGCCGTGGCCTTCGGGCGCCCGAAGCGGGCGCCGGCGCCGCCGGCCAGCACCACCCCGTCGGGGCGCACGCCGGCGCCTACAGCGGGGCCGGCGAGTAGACGTTCATGCGCGACCCGCGGGCGAAGCCGACGAGGGTCAGCCCGGCCGCCCGGGCCGTGCGCACGGCGAGGGCACTGGGCCCGCTGACCGCCACGAGCAGCCGGAAGCCGCCGGCCCACGCCTTCTGCACCAGCTCGAAGCTGGCCCGGCCGCTGACGTACAGCCCGAGGCCGCCGGCCGGGAGGCGCCCGTCGAGCAGCAGCCGGCCGTTCACCTTGTCGACCGCGTGGTGGCGGCCGATGTCCTCGCGCACCACCTCGAGGGCCCCGCTGCCCAGGTCGAAGGCCGCAGCGGCGTGGACGGCCCCGGTCCGGGCGAAGACGGGCGCGGCCTCGCCGGCGGCGGCCACCACGGCCGCCACCAGGGCCGGGTCCACCTCGGGCAGCGGGTCCAGCGGGGCCAGGCGCAGGCAGAGCTCGTCGATGGCCGTGGAGCCGCAGGCCCCGCACGACGACGACACCACCCCGAGCCGGGGCGCCGGCACCGGCGCCCGGCCGCCCGTGCGCACGTCGACGGTGTTGTACGTGGTGTCGCCGGGACCGCAGGGGCCGTCGCAGTAGCGCACCCCCTGGACCGCCGCGCCGGCCAGCAGCCCGTCGGCCAGGCAGAACCCGGCGGCGAGCTCGAAGTCGTGCCCGGGCGTGCGCATGGTCGTCGCCACCGGGTGGCCGTCGAGGCGGATCTCGAGGGGCTCCTCGACCACCAGGTCGTCGGGCGCCGAGTGGGATCCGTCGGGCCCGACGCGGCGCACCAGCGCCTGGGCCACCGGTCCCCGCGTCACCGCTTCGGCCCGGGGCGATCGGAGGCCGGCCGGTGCACCCCCGCCAGGCTAGATCCTCGGGACGACGTCTTCCGGCGGCCTGGTGATCGGCGGCGGGCTCTTGCGGGCGGGGGTCTTGGTCCCGCTCTTGGCGGCCTTGACCGCGCCGCCCGACGGTGCCGACCTGGTCGTCCCCGCCTTGGGCGCCGCCTTCTTCGGGGCGGATCCGTCCGGCCCGTCGGACACCGCCGAGGCCGCCTTGCTGACCAGCTTCTTGGCCGTCTTCTTCGCCCCGCCCTTCTTGCCCGCCTTCTTCGCCGCCTTCCTGGCCGCCTCGGCCTCGGCCCACTGCGCTGTCGTGGTGTCCTCCACCTCGGCGGTGGCGGCGTTCTTCTGCACCGAGCGGATGCCGGCGAGAGCGCTGGCCTTGCGCTCGTAGGCCTCGCTGGTGGCCACGACCTGGCCGTTGGTGGACAGCAGCACGAACCGGAAC
>JBKHXC010000225.1:0-1790 GCA_046566225.1 Acidimicrobiia bacterium | reverse complement strand
GTCGGTGGGCCGCCGGCACGCGCGTCCCGCGGGCGGCGGCGGCCGCCAGCTCGCCCGCCGCCGCCTGGCCCTCCTCAACGGCCCGGCCGAGGCGCTCCTCGTCGGACTTGGTGAGCAGCGGGTACCGGCCGATCTCGTTCAGGTAGAGGCGGACGAGGTCCTCTTGCGGCTCGGATTCGGTGCGCTCGGACAACGGGCTCCTGTGCGGTCGATGTCGGGATTGGAACAACGCCCGGAGGGCCCGTCTCGTTCCCGTCGCCGCCGGTTTGTGGCCATACCTCGGCGGGTACCACCGAAGCCAGCGCACGCCGGCCCCCACCCGGGACGACCCGCCGGCGGCGCCTGCCGGGCCCCCGCACCCGGGCGTCCCAGCTGGCGGGCACGAACCCGGGTGCCGGAGCCTCCCCCTTTCCCGGCTCCGGCGCCCGGGGTCCGCCTCCGCCGGGTGGTCAGCGGGTGGCGCCCGGCCGCCGGCGGGGCGGGAGGGATCGTCCCGGGCGCAGCGGCGGCGTCGGCAGGCCGGCGCCGTCCGCCATCCCGTCCAGGAGCTCCAGCAGCGCCTGGTCGGCGGGGACCGACGGCGCCCAACCCAGCCCGGTCCTCGCCCTGGTCGTGTCCATCACCGGCACGGCGAACGCCAGGTCGACCCAGCCGGGCGGCGTGGGCTGGAGGTGCAGCCGCCACGACGCCAGGGCGGCGGCCCGCAGGGCCCGCCGCGGCACGGCGACGGCTCGGGCGCCGAGGACGTCGGCCAGGCGCCGCCCGTCGAGGACCGGCTCGGCGGCGATGTTGTACGCCCCCCGCCCGCCACCCAGGGCCGCCAGCCGGTACGCCTCGGCGGCGTCGGCCGTGTGCACCGCCTGGAACGCCAGGCCCGGCGTGACGGGCACCACCGGGATGCGGCCCGGGCGCAGCAGCCGGGCGGGCACCAGTGGCCCGGCGAACAGGCGCCGGACCCCGGACGCCGCCTCCCGCTTGAACACCAGCGCCTTGCGCAGGCGCACCACCCGCACGTCGGGGTGCTCGCGCTCGAACAGGTCGAGCCGGCGCTCGACGGCCGCCTTGTGGCGGGCGTAGAAGCTCGACACCAGGCCCTCGGTGGGCCAGCTCTCGTCCACCGCCCGGTCCTTGGGGCCGGGCGAGTAGGCGCCGATCGACGAGGCGTACACCAGGGCGGGGACGCCGGCCTCGGCGACGGCGGTGAACACCCGGGCCGACCCGTCGACGTTCACGGCCCGCAGCACCTCGAGGCGGTGCGACGGCTGGATGGCCCACGCCAGGTGGACCACCACGTCGGCCCCCCGGAAGAGGCCCACCAGGTCGGACGAGGCGACGTCCGCCTCGGCCCAGGTGACCTTGGGCAGCGGCCACGCCGGTCGCCGCCGGGCCAGGCCCAGCACCGACCCCACCCGGACGTCGCCGCTCAGCGCCTGCACCACGCTGGTGCCCACGTTGCCGGTCGCCCCGGTAACCACGACGCGCGCCCCGGCCCGGCGGGCGCGGGGCTCGTCGGTGCCGGGCACGATGGAGGCCCAGCCCGTCAGCGCCGCCGGGCCGGGCCAGCCAGCGCCGACCGGGCCACCCCGGCGGTGACCGCCCACAGCAGGCCGGCGGCCACCGAACCGGTGGCGACCACCCCCTGCGGCACGGGCGCCGCCGTCGATGCCGCCGCCCGGAGTGGGGCCAGGGCGACGGCCGGCAGGGCGGCGGCCCGCCCGGCGGCCGGCGGCTCCCCGGCGGCGGGCGGCGGCGGGGGGGCCGCCGGCGGGGCGGCGGTGGCGAGCGGGGCG
>JBKHXC010000224.1:0-3188 GCA_046566225.1 Acidimicrobiia bacterium | reverse complement strand
GCGGACGCCTGGGCGGCGTGGGCGGCCAGGATCGGCGGCGGCGGGGCCGGGGGGGCGGGAGGGCCGTCGAACGCCGGCGGCGGCGGGGCCATCACCGCTTCGCCGGGGGCGGCCGCCGGGGCGGGCGCCGGCTCGGGCGGCGGCGCCGGTCCGGCGGGGGGCGCTGGCTCGGGGGCGGCGGGCGCCGGCTCGGGGGCGGCCGGCGACTGGCCGGCGGCCGCAACGGCGGCGGCGGTGGGCGCGTCGGCCGGCGCCTGGCCGGCCACCGGGCGGGTGACGGCGGTGGCCACGCCGGTGGCCAACAGGGCCACGACCGTCGCCCCTACGACCCTGTTCGCGCGCCTCCCCCGTCGCAGCAAGCCGCTCCCTTGCCCCGTTGCCGTCGCCAGCCGGGCGGCCCGAAGCGCCGGCCTCGACCACGCGCCGGCCTCGACCACCCGCAGGGAGATTCGCCGCATGTGCACCGATCCCTGCTCCGGCGCCCGGAAATCGCCTCCTGGGCTCGGGCGGGTGGCCGGCGCCCGACTCCCGGCCGGGCACTACCGTCGGGCGGTGACCGACGAGGAGGCCATGCGGGAGGCCCTGGCCGAGGCGGCACGGGCCACCTCGCACGGCGACGTCCCCGTGGGGGCGGTGGCGGTGGTGGGCGACGAGGTCCTCGCCCGCCGCCACAACGAGCGGGAGCGGGCCCAGGACCCGCTGGCCCACGCCGAGGTGCTGGCCCTGGGCGACGCCGCCCGCCTGCTCGGGACGTGGAGGCTCGACCCCGTCACCCTGGTCGTCACCCTGGAGCCGTGCCCCATGTGCGCCGGCGCCCTGGTGGCCGCCCGGGTCCGGCGGGTCGTGTTCGGGGCGGCCGATCCCAAGGCGGGCGCCTGCGGGTCGCTCTACAACGTGTGCGCCGATCCCCGGCTCAACCACGCCGTGGAGGTCACGCCCGGCGTCCTGGCCGCCGAGGCCGCCGACCTCCTCGGCCGGTTCTTCGCCGCCCGCCGCCGGCCGCCCGGCGGTTGAGCGCATGGCCGGCCGGCGAGCGCCGTGGGCTCGCTCGGTCGACGGGGCCGCTGGCGCCACCCCCGCTCCCCCGGGCGCACGGGAGCCGGCCGCTGAGTAGTATCGAAGTATGGCGAAGCGGAAGGTGACGGTGACGGTCGACGAGGATCTGGTCGGCCAGGTACGGGCCCTGGGCAGCGAGTCGCTGTCGTCGGTGGTCAACGCCGCCCTCGCCGCCGAGGTGGACCGGCGGGCCCGCGCCGCCGCCCTGGAGCGGATGCTCGCCGCCTGGGATGTCGAGCTCGGCCCGGTGAGCACGGCGGCGGCGGCGGCGGCGGCGGCCGCCTTCGACGATCTCGACGCGGTCGCAGTCGTCGGAGGCCAGCCGGGGCCCCGGCCCGGGCGTCGCCGTCCGGGGGCGGCGTGAGGGGGCTGCCGCTCGTGCTCGACGCGGCCGGGCTGGGCGGGCTGGCGTCGCCGCACCCACCGGAGGCGCTGCGGGCCCTGCTCGCCGAGGCGTCCCGCCGTTCCCGGGAGGTGATCGCCCCGACGCTGGTCTGCGCCGAGGTCGCCCGCGGCCGGTCCCGGACCCGGGCGCTGGAGGCGGCCGTGTCCCAGCACCGCCGCGAGCGCGGCGAACGGCCGGCGCTGCGCCTGGTCGACACCGACTTCGCCCTGGCCCGCCAGGTGGGGGCCATCCTCGAGGCGTCCAGCGCCGGCAGCGACCGGATCGTCGATGCCCACGTCGTGGCCGTCTGCGTCCCCGCCGGGGGCGGCCTCGTCGTGACCAGCGACCCCGACGACGTCGCCGGGCTGGCGGCGGCGGTGCCGGCGGCGCGCATCCGGACCACCCGCCCGTAGTCCTTTGGTCGACCCGGACCGACCGCCGAGGCGTGTACCACTCGTACGTGGTACAGTGGGGAGCGTGGTTGATCCGGGAGCCCTCGACGAGCTCAACCGGCTTCTCGACGTGACCGGCGACGAGACGGTCAACACGTCGATGCGGCTCCCGGCGTCCCTGCGCGACGCCGCCGCGCTGGCCGTCGAGCACTTCGGCGCCGCACCCTCGGCGACGACCCTGGCGGCAGCTGCGCTCCGCCGGGCGCTCGAGACCCTCGCCATGGACACCGCGCTCCGCCTCCACTACGCCCAGGAGCCGGCA
Source organism: Acidimicrobiia bacterium (assembly GCA_046566225.1). Taxonomy (GTDB): domain Bacteria; phylum Actinomycetota; class Acidimicrobiia; order Acidimicrobiales; genus DATLFN01. Next base: position 1,033 of record JBKHXC010000224.1, on the reverse strand, counting down.
GCCGAGCCCACGCTCGCTGAGATCGCTCTCGCGCTGGCCGCCCAGGACGGCTCGCCGCTCGCCTCGCAGCCCGAGCTGCTCGCCGCGGCCGCAGCGGCAGTGCTCGAGCGCCGCCCGGATGCCGACGCCGACGACGTTCTCCTGTGGGCGGAGGCGCAGCTCGCCCTCTCGGCGTGAGGTCCGTCGTGTTCGACAACGAGGCCGTCCAGGCGTTGGCGGCGCCGGGGCACGCCAAGCACCGGGCCGTCCTCGCTCACCTGGAAGCGGTGGTGTCGCGCCGGCGGCGCGGCCGCCTCGTCGAGGCCGTCGTCCCCACGACCGTGCGGGTCGAGGCCGCCTACGACCGCAGCGCCGCCGACGCTGCGGCCATCAACCGGTTCCGTCTGCGCGACCACGCTCTGGACACGGCGACAGCCGACGCCGCGGCCAGCATCCAGGGGCGGACCGGCGCCGGCCCGGCCGACGCTCACCTGGGCGCGGCGGTGCGCTCCCTGACCTCCGACGAGGTCGTCGTGCTCACCAGCGACCCAGCCGACGTCGCCGCAGTCTGCTGGCCCGTGCCGGTGAACATCGTCCTCGTCTGACGACCAGCCCGAGACGACAGACCGACCGCACTCAGGCCTCTACCGCCTTGCGCGGCAGTTGCCCTCGTTTCGCTCCGCCCACGACTGGGCCATCCGGTTCGCCGACCCGGCGAGCGCCCCGACCCGGTGCGCCGAGCCGCCGAGGAACTGGGCCTCGACCTCCAGGTCCTGCCGTAGCAGGCGGCGTACGGCCACGCCGCGTGCTCGGTCAGCGCCCCGTTCCAGGGCCCCGATGACGCCCTGCCGACACCACATCCGCACCACCGACTTTGCACGGCACCACATCGGCACCACGAAATGAGCGGTCATGGCGGTCAGCAATTGGCTCCTACCGGCACCGGCCGACCGGGCCCGGACATGCCGCTGACCTGGCCTTTCCTGGGAAAGACCAGGTCAGTCAGCGGAGGGGGTGGGATTTGAACCCACGGTGAGGTTGCCCCCACAACGGT
>JBKHXC010000223.1:0-2087 GCA_046566225.1 Acidimicrobiia bacterium | reverse complement strand
GGCCTGGCGCCACACCGTCTCGGTCTGCGGCTCCACGCCCGCCACCGCGTCGAACACCGCCACCGCCCCGTCGAGCACCCGCAGCGAGCGCTCCACCTCGACGGTGAAGTCCACGTGGCCCGGCGTGTCGATGATGTTGATCCAGTGGTCCTTCCACTTGCAGGTGGTGGCGGCGGACGTGATGGTGATGCCGCGCTCCTGCTCCTGGATCATCCAGTCCATGGTGGCGGCGCCCTCGTGGACCTCGCCCATCTTGTAGTTCTTCCCCGTGTAGTAGAGGATCCGCTCGGTGGTGGTGGTCTTGCCCGCGTCGATGTGGGCCATGATGCCGATGTTGCGGGTCCTCGCCAGCGGGAACTCGCGGATCAGTGGTGCCATGGGTCGCTTCCTCGAAAGAGACGGTTCAAGTGGCCGGGCACGGTCGCCCGGCCGGTCGTGCGGCGATGGGGACCGCCGGCCCGGCGACAGCCGGCCGGCGGGGGATCACCAGCGGTAGTGGGCGAAGGCTTTGTTGGACTCGGCCATCTTGTGGAGGTCCTCCCGCCGCTTGACGGCCGACCCGATGCCGTTGGAGGCGTCGAGCAGCTCGTTGGCCAGGCGCTGCGCCATCGTCTTCTCGCGCCGCTGGCGGGCGTAGCCGACCAGCCAGCGGATCGACAGCGTGGTGGACCGCCGGGGACGGACCTCGACGGGGACCTGGTAGGTGGCGCCCCCCACCCGGCGGCTGCGGGTCTCGAGGGCGGGCTTGGTGTTCTCCACGGCGCGCTTGAGCGTGGCGACGGGCTCGGCGCCCGACTTGTCCTTCACGATCTCGAGGGCGTCGTAGACGATGCGCTCGGCCAGGGTGCGCTTGCCCCGGCTCAGGACCTTGTTGACCACCTGGGTGACCAGGACCGACTTGTAGACCGGGTCGGGGACCAGGTCGCGCCGCGGCGCGGGGCCCTTGCGCGGCATCCCTAGCCCTCCTTCTTGGCGCCGTAGCGGCTGCGCGCCTGCTTGCGGTCGCGCACGCCGGAGGTGTCGAGGGTGCCGCGGATGATCTTGTAGCGCACCCCGGGGAGGTCCTTCACCCGCCCGCCGCGCACCAGCACGATCGAGTGCTCCTGGAGGTTGTGGCCGACCCCGGGGATGTAGGCGGTGACCTCGGTGCCGCTGGAGAGCCGGACCCGGGCCACCTTGCGCAGGGCGGAGTTGGGCTTCTTCGGCGTGGTCGTGTACACCCGCGTGCAGACCCCCCGGCGCTGGGGCGCGCCCTTCAGCGCGGGCGTCTTGGTCTTGGAGACCTTCGACTCGCGGCCCTTGCGGACCAGCTGCGAAATGGTGGGCAACGCGGACCTCTCGAACTTGTCGCCGGGGTGGGATGGCGCGGCCAGCCAGTGCGGCGACGGCCAACGGGGAATGCTACGGCATCGGCACGCCCCCCGGCAAACGGCGCCGGCGCCGGGCCGCCGTGTGACGCACGTCACCGCTACGGTTGGGGCGAATGGCCAGCCACGTCGCGGCGTCCGCCTTCGGGCACTGCCTGGCGATCGTGCGCGACGAGGAGGCGGCCGCCCAGCTGGCGGCGGTGGCCGTCCGCCGGGGCGGGCGGTCCCTGGCCGGGGTGCTGGGCCACGCCCGCCACCAGGCGCTGGGCTACGTCGCCCGCACCCCGCCGCCGCCCGTCCCCCTGGGCGAGGGCGCGGGGGCCGAGGACGTGGCCTGGGCCCTGGCCGCCACCCGGCCCCCCGTGGAGCTGGCCACCGTCGACCTGAGCAGCCGCCACGGCCTGGGCCGGGCCGGGCTGGGCGTGGCCATCGGGCTGCCGCCGGCGCTGGCCGCCGCCCGGGTGGCGGCCGTGGCCCAGGCGTGGGACGCCGAGCTCGACCCCGCCCTGCTGGCCTGGCTGGGCCCCGGCGGCTGCGGTCAGCTGGGGGCCGTGCTGGCCGGGCGGCCCCGGGCCGGCGCCGCCGACCTGCTCGCCCTGGCCGCCGACGTGGCCGAGCACGCCGAGGGGTGCCAGGCGTGCGCCGACCGGCGCCGGTCGGCGGCGTCGGTGCGGCTGGTGGTCGCCGGGACGCCCCTGCCCGAGCCCCCGCCCGCGGTCC
>JBKHXC010000222.1:0-3435 GCA_046566225.1 Acidimicrobiia bacterium | reverse complement strand
GGGCGACGAGGCCCTGTTCGACCCCCTCGACCCGGACGCCGTCGCCGGGGCGATCACCCGGGGCCTCACCGACCCGGCCCACCGCCGGGCGCTGGCCGAGGCCGCGAGCCGGCCGCCGCCGTCGTGGGACGCGGTGGCCCGTGCCACCCTGGGCGCCTACGACGAGGTGCTGGACCGCCGCCCGCCCCGCCGGCGGGCCGGCGCCCGGGCCCGGGTGGCCCTCGCCTCCCCCCTGCCCCCGGAGCGCTCGGGCGTCGCCCGGTTCAGCCACCGCCTGGTGGCCGGCCTCACCGCCCACTGCGACGTCGACGTGTTCGTCGACGGCGGCGGGCAGGCGCAGCCGCCGCCGGGCGTGGAGGTCTTCGCCGTGGACCGCCTGGAGCGGGTGGCCGCCGCCCGGGGGGGCTACGACCGGGTCGTCTACTGCCTGGGCAACAGCGAGTTCCACGCCGGCGCCCTCGCCGCCCTCCGGCGCCGGCCGGGGCTGGTGGTGGCCCACGACGTGCGCCTGAGCGACCTCTACGCGCTGTCGGCCCGGCGGCCCGACGCCGTCCCCGGCGGCTTCCACGCCGCCCTCCAGCGCCTCTACGGCGGCCGGGTCCCCGCCGAGCTGGGCGCCGGCGGGCGGCTCACCGCCGCCGAGGCGTCGCACCACGGCGTGGTGATGGCGCGGGAGGTGGTGGCGCTGTCCCAGCGGTTCCTCACCTTCTCGGACTTCGCCGCCCGGCTGGCCGCCCTCGACGCCGACCCGGCCCACGCCGGGCGCATCGGCCGCCTGCCCTTCGCCGTGGAGCGGGCCGGCCCCGTGCGCTCCGGCTGGGCCGTCCCCGCCGACGGGCCGGTGGTGGCCACCTTCGGGGTGGTCAACGAGGTCAAGCGGCCCACCACCGTGGTGGAGGCGTTCGCCCTGGTGGCGGCGGCCTGGCCGGGGGCCCGCCTGGCCGTGGTCGGGCCGGCGTCGGAGCACGACGCCGGGCGGGTCCGGGCCGTGGCCGCCGGCCTCGGGGTCGGCGACCGGGTGGTGGTCACCGGCGAGGTCGACGACGACGAGTACGGCGCCTGGCTGGGCCGGGCCACCGTCGCCGTGCAGCTCCGCGAGGTGTCCAACGGCGAGTCGTCGGCCGCGGTGGGCAACTGCCTGGCCTCGGGCGTCCCCACCGTGGTGTCCGACCTGGGCGCCGCCCGCAGCCTGCCCGACGGCTGCGTGGTGAAGGTGCCGGCCGCCGTGCCCGCCGGCCGCCTGGCCGGGGAGGTCCTGGCCCTGCTGGGCGACGAGGGCCGGCGCCGGCGGCTGGGCACGGCGGCGCTGGCCTACGCCGGCGAGCACACCTTCGCCCGCCTGGCGGCCGAGCTGGCCGCCGCCGCCCTCGGCTAGTGCTTCGACCTCATTCGTTCGCTTCGCTCACTCCATTCGGTCGAGCTGGATCGTGCTCCGGCGGGCGAGCTCGGCCTCTGCGGTGATCTGGCCGGCGGTGCGGACCCCGCTCCAGCGCCGGACCTCGCCGTCGAGGTCGAGGTGGTCGACCGGCGCGGCGTTCTCGAACGGGCCCCACTCGTCGCGCGGGAGCATCCACATCAGCTCGAACTCGTTGCCGTCGGGGTCGGCGCCGTAGACGCTCTTGGTGGCGCCGTGGCTGGACTGGCCGGTGTAGGCGCCGGCGTCGAGCAGCGCTCGGCGGGCCGCCGCCAGCTCGTCGATGGTGTCGAGCTGCCAGGCCAGGTGGTACAGGCCGATGGCGCCCCGGTGCTTGGGGCCGCCGGCGGTGCCGACGCCGAACAGGCCGAGGTCGTGGTGGTTGCCCGAGCGGGGAAGGCGCAGGAACGCGGCGTTGGCGCGGGGCTCGCGGGCGATGACGGCCATGCCGAACACGTCGGTGTAGAAGCGAACCGACCGGTCCAGGTCGGCGACGAACAGCACGGCGTGGTTGAGGCGAACGGGTGAGACGGCCATGGCGGGTCCCTTCACGACAAGCGGTGCCCGCCCGGGCCGGCGGCAGTGGAACCGGCCCGGGCGGGCGGTCGGTCATGGTCAGCTGGCGTCGTCGCGGATGGCGGACACCTCGAACTCGAGGGTCACCTTCTCGCTGACGAGCACGCCGCCGGCCTCGAGGGCGGCGTTCCAGTTCACGCCCCAGTCCTTGCGGTTGACGGTGGTCCTGCCTTCGAAGCCGACGCGGGCATTGCCGAACGGGTCGACCGCCGTGCCGGTGTACTGGAAGTCGACGGTCACCGGCCGGGTGACGCCCTTGATGGTGAGGTCGCCGGTCACCCGGAAGTTGTCGGCGTCGAGCTGCTCGACGGCCGTCGACGCGAAGGTGATCTCCGGGTGGTTCTCCATGTCGAAGAAGTCGCTGCTCCGCAGGTGGCCATCGCGGTCGGCGTTGCGGGTGTCGATGCTGGCGGCCCGGATCGTCAGCGCCAGGTGCGAGTTGGCGGGGTTCTCGGCGTCCAAGTAGCCCGAGCCCTCGAACTCGTTGAACGAGCCGCGCACCTTGGTGACCATGGCGTGACGGGCCACGAACCCGATGCGGCTGTGGGTGGGGTCGATGGCGTAGGTGCCGGTCAGGGTGTCGACGGTGGTGGTGGTGGTGGTCATCGTGTGCTCCTCAGATTTGGTGGACACGTCATCCAACATCGTGGACGTGTCATCTATTCCACGGGTACCATGGGGCCATGACGAAGGTCCGTTGGCTCACCGGGCGGGAGGAGCGGGCGTGGCGTGCGCTCCAGTTCATGCAGATGCGCCTCGAGCGCGAGCTCGCCCGCCAGCTCGCCGCCGAGTCCGGCTTGTCGTACCCCGACTACCTCGTGCTGGTGGCGCTCACCGACCGGCCCGACGGCCGGATGCGGCTGTTCGAGCTCGGCGACGTCCTCGGCTGGGAGAAGAGCCGGGCGTCACATCACGTCGGGCGCATGGTCGAGCGCGGGCTGGTGAAGAAGCAGAGGTGCGACGCGGACCGCCGCGGCTTCTACGTCGTGGTCACCCCCCGTGGCCGGCGCGAGATCGAGGCGGCCGCCCCCGGGCACGTGGCGGCCGTTCGCCGCCTGTTCGTCGACCGTCTCACCCCCGGACAGCTCGACGCCGTCGGCGACACCGCCGAAGCCGTCCTCGGCGCGCTCGACGAGCCGGGCCTGCGACCACCACGGATTCGAGCCCGAGCATGACGGCGTGAGCGACCGACCGCCCGACAGCGTCAACCGTCCCCCAGGTGCGCCGGGAACCCGAAGCGCCCGAAGCACTCGCCGGTGTCGAGGAAGGCGTGGATCTCACCGATCCGGTCGCCGCGCAGCTCCAGCACCTGGAGCGCCCAGGGGCGGTGGCCGCCGGCGGGATCGACCCGGTACTGGGCGAAGGCGGGGCAGCCGTTGGCCCATCCCCGCAGCAGCCGGGAGCCCCTGCAGCCGGCGCCGGGGCCCACGTACCAGGCCACGAGG
>JBKHXC010000221.1:0-3937 GCA_046566225.1 Acidimicrobiia bacterium | reverse complement strand
GCCCGGGCCAGGTTGGCGAAGGCGGGCACCGGGTGGCCGAAGTACATGGCCCCGAACCGGCTGACGACGGCGTCGAACGACGCCGGCTCGAAGGGGTGGGTGGCAGCGTCGCCGACCACGAACGTGGCGCCCGCCATCGCCTCGTCCCGGGCCCGCTCCCGCGCCCGGGCGATCAGGGCGGAGGCCACGTCGATGCCGACGACCGACGCCGCCGTCCGGGCCAGGCCCAGGGTGAACCCGCCGGCGCCGCAGCCCACGTCGAGGGCCCGGCTGCCGGGGCCGATGCCCGACCGGGACCGCAGCACGCCGTCGTAGCGGGCGGTCAGCTCCTCGGTGCGCTCCTCGAACTCGGCGGCGTGGAGCATGGACAGGTCGTGGGCCACCGCCTCGGGCGACATGCCCAGCTCGGCGGCCATGCCCGCCACCACGCCGGGCACGTCCCGCGCCAGCTCGAGCAGCGGCCGGCGCCGGCCGGAGGCCAGCGCCAGGAGCGCGGCGTCCAGCCGGTCGGACGGCGAGTGCCGGGGTCGCGCTTGGGTGCGGTGGGGCGAAGGAGGGGGCATCGGGTGCGGAAGGAGCGCCGTTTCGAGTATCGCACGCCCCCGCGCCAATACCCGCCGGCGGGGCGTCCACCGGCCCGGCGCGACGGCCTCGAGGGCCGCGTGCGCCGATTCGACCGAACCGGGTAGACTTGGGCGGGGTTTCTCGCACGACGGAGCCAGGAATCGGTCTCGTTCGTTCCGGCACCCCCAGAGAACAGGCGCAGAGGCGCCGGGGAGGCAGCATGGCGATGGCGGGCGCTGAGGAACGGCAGAGGGCAGGGAAGAAGGAGTACCTGCGGGTGGCGGAGGTCGCCGATCTCTTCCATGTCTCCACCAAGACGGTCGTGCGGTGGGCCACCGAGGGGAAGCTGCCCCACGTGCTCACCCTGGGCGGGCACCGGCGCTTCCCCCGGGAGGACATCGAGAAGGTGGTCGAGGGCCTCCAGCGGGGCGGCGGGTAGCCCCACCGGCCGGTCCGTGGCCGGCGGGAGGTCACCCGCTGGCCAGCGAGGCCAGCGCCCAGACCGCCGCGACCAGGCCCACGGCGATCATCACCGCGCTGCGCCCGGCCGGGGCCCGCCCCAGCTCGCCCTCCCTGGGCTGGGCCGGCGGGCGGACGAGGGCGAGGGCGTTGCCGACCACCATGGCCGCCCCCAGGGCGAGCACGAGCAGCGGCAGGAGGTCCTCACCCAGGAACACGGCGGGCTCTCCGGGCGGGCGGGCGGGCATCGGGACCGAGGCTACCGCTGCCGACCACGTCGACCCGGGGGCCGGCCGATTGCCGCTCAAGGTGGTCGGCGGTGCCGACGATGCATGGGGAGCGCCCCCCAGACGGCGCGACGGAGGCAGGGCCGGGGATCCCTCCCCGGCGGCGGCCCGGCTCCGGCCGGCGGCCCGCACCCCGGCCCTGCTTCCGGCCTCCGCCCGGGCGCGACGCCGGCGCGCCCGCTGACGGGCCCTCCGTCCGCAGCGGCTACCCCGCTCCCGGCGTCGGCTCGACAGGGGCGGCGCCTCCGCCGGCGGCCGCCGCCTCGTGGCGGTCCAGCAGGGCTCCGAGGCCACTCGCCGCCGCCGGCGACAGGCCCGTCCAGGCCAGGTGGACGAACGGGCCGCCGGCCGCCGGCCTGGTCTCCACCACCAGGCCCTCCAGCCCCAGGCCGCCGCCGGGAGCGTCGAGCGAGCACCGGACCCGGTCGCCGGTGATGAGGCCGCCGCAGCGCAGCCGGGCGCCCCCGAGCGACACGTCCACCGCCTCCACCGCGATGTCGGTGACGATGCGGGTCAGGCGCTGGCACCGCATGGGCAGCCTGGCCGGCACCCGCCGCCAGGCCCGGCGGGCGTCGTCGCGTGCCTCGAAGCGCTCCAGCATGGTCATGGTCGGCCCCCTCGCTCGAGGTGTCACCCCCGACGATGGCGCCCGGCCGCCCACCGCAAGCCCCCGGACGCCCCGCTCGGCCCCGGTGCGCACCCGCACCGCCGGAGGCGCCGGCATCTCCGGGGTCCCCTCGTGCTGGTGGGAGCCCAGCGGCCGGTCCCCGGCGAGTCGATCAGGAGAGCGCTCGCATCCGGCGCCGTCGAACCGACTCGAAGTGCTTCGTGTTGCGCGTCGCGAGGGCGAGGTTCCGCTCCAACGCTGTCGCGGCGATGAGCGCGTCCGGCATTCGTAGTCCCGACGCGCCGTCACCGGTTGTGCTCGACCCACTCGCCGGTGGCCGGGTCCTTGGTCCGGCACCGGTAGGGGGCGACGGGTGTTGCGCTCCCGGCGGCGGACGTAGGGGATGCCGGCCGGCCGGTCCCCCGGCGCCCGCCCGACGTCGCCGTGGCCACTCCCATGGCCGGTCATTATCCACGACCGCCCCCGCCTCCGCCTCCGCCCCGGGTCAGATGCGGGCCATGTTGGCGAAGCGGGTGTACTGGCTGAGGAAGGCCAGCTGGCACACGCCGGTGGGCCCGTTGCGGTGCTTGGAGACGATGACCTCGGCCGTGCCCCGGTCGGGCGACTCCGGGTTGTAGACCTCGTCGCGGTAGAGGAACATCACGACGTCGGCGTCCTGCTCCAGGCTGTTGTGGGCCACGATCCCGTTGGCCACGAAGTTGTGGGTGCCGGCGACCGTCGCATCGAACGTCGGCATCTCGCCCACCGGCACGATCTCACCCACCTCCTCCCAGACGACGTCCGCCGGACCTCGGACGGTGCCGCGCCGGACGGGGCACGCGGTCAGCGTCGCAGTCGATACGCGGACGCCGCCGGCCCGGGCGGCGGTGCCGCCCATCGCCGCGACGGTGGCGGGCGGGGAGGGCAGCCGCCGCGGCACGGCCAGGGCGTCGCCCACCGCCAGCCGGTCGAGGCGCACCCAGCCGCCGGCGGTCCGGAACGGGTGGTTGGCGGTGGCCTCCACCTCCCGGCCGGAGCGCAGCCGGAGCCGGAACACGGGCCTGACCCCCGACGGGAAGGCCCGCACCAGGCGGCGGGCGACCAGCCGGCCGCCGGCGCCGAGCGACCACACCAGCGGCTGCTCCCCGGTGCGCACCAGCTCGCCGAGGGTCACCTCGGTGCCGTCGGCCCGGGCCAGGCGGGTGCCCGCCGGCATGCACCCCGACTCGCGCAGGTCGGCCAGCATGGGCCGCTTGTCGGCCCTGGCCTCCAGGCCGCGGGTGAGCTGGGACAGCGCCACCACCGGCACGTCGAGCTCGCGGGCCAGGATCTTCAGGCCCCGGCTGATCTCCGACACCTCGACCTGGCGGTTCTCGGCGTTGGACCGCCCGGTCATCAGCTGGAGGTAGTCGACGACCACCAGCCCGAGGCCCTCGCGGCTCTTGAGCCGGCGGGCCTTGGCCCGGATGTCCATGATGGTGAGGTTGGGGTTGTCGTCGACGAAGATGGGCGCCTCGCCCAGCCGGCCGATGGCGTGGCTGATCTTGGGCCAGTCGGTCTCCAGCAGGCGCCCGTTGCGCATCCGGGTGGCGTCCACCCGGGCCTCGGCACACAGCAGGCGCTGGGTGATCTCGTGGTGGCTCATCTCCAGGGAGAAGAACAGCACCGGGGTGCGGGCGTCCATGGCCGCGTGGGCGACCAGGCCCAGGGCGAAGCTGGTCTTGCCCATGCTGGGGCGGGCACCGACGATGACCAGGTTGGACGGCTGGAGCCCGGCCAGCCGCTCGTCGAGGTCGGCGTAGCCGGTGGGCACGCCGGTGATCGCCTCGCCCCGCTCGTAGAGCGCCTCCAGGTGGTCGAGGCTCTTCTGGAGCAGGTCGTGCAGCGGCGCCAGGGTGTCGGCCACCCGCCGCTGGCCGAGGGCGAACACCAGCGTCTCGGCCCGGTCGATGGCGGCCCCCACGTCGTCGGGGACCTCGTAGCCGAGCTCGGCGATCTCCGACGCCACCCCGATGAGGCG
>JBKHXC010000220.1:0-4106 GCA_046566225.1 Acidimicrobiia bacterium | reverse complement strand
TCCAGGGCATCACCGACCTCATCACCACGCCGGGGCTCATCAACACCGACTTCGCCGACGTGAAGATGATCATGAACAACGCCGGCACCGCCATCATGGGCATCGGCGTCGCCTCGGGTGAGGGCCGCGCCGTCACCGCCGCCAAGCTCGCCATCACCAGCCCGCTGCTCGAGGCGTCCATCGACGGCGCCAAGGGCATCCTCCTCAACATCGCCGGCGGCAGCGACCTCGGGTTGTTCGAGGTCACCGAGGCCGCCGAGACGATCCACCAGGTCGCCCACCCGGACGCCAACATCATCTACGGCCAGGTCATCGACGACGCCATGGGCGACGAGGTGCGGGTGACGGTCATCGCCGCCGGGTTCGACCGTTGGGAGGAGGAGCGCCGCCCGGCCGACGACCACCGGGCCCATCGCCGCGACGAGCGGGACCGGGACCGCGACCGCGACCGCGACCGAGCCGCCCGGGTGCCGCCGCCGCCCCGGCCCGACCCCTTCGCCATGCCGGCCGACGACGACCTCGACCTCGGCGACGACGACTTCGACGTTCCCTCGTTCCTCCGCTGACCCCGTCGGTGGTGCCGCCCGTGACGTGCCCGGACGCCGGCGCCGGCGCCGGGGGCCCGCTCCCCGGCGCCCGGGTGCGCTGGACGGGGCGGGCCGAGGGCGACCTGCGGCCCACCGAGGCCGCCTGCGCCGGCCGCCTGGCGGCGGTGGCGGGCGGGCCGGTGTCGTGGCTGCGCCAGGTGCACGGCGACCGCGTCGTGGTGGTCGACGGGCCCGCCCCGGTGGAGGGCGAGGAGGGCGACGCCCTCGTCTCCGCCGGGCCCGGGGTGGCGCTGGCCGTGCTCACCGCCGACTGCGCGCCCGTCGCCCTGGCCAGCGCGGAGGGCGTGGTGGGCGCCGTGCACGCCGGGTGGGCGGGCGTGGCGGCCGGCGTGGTCGAGGGCGCCGTGGCGTCGATGCGGCGGCTGGGCGCCACCCGGGTGTCGGCCGCCCTGGGGCCGTGCATCCGGGCCGGGTGCTACGAGTTCGGCGGCGCCGACCTTGACCGGTTGGCCCGCCGGCTGGGGCCCGGGGTCCGCTCGGTCACGGCCGGCGGCGCCCCGGCGCTCGACCTGCCGGCGGCCGTGCGCGGCGCGCTGGCGCGCGCCGGCGCCGAGCTGGTCGCCGACGCCGGCGTGTGCACGGCCTGCGCCGCCGACCGCCACTTCTCCCACCGCGCCCGGGCCGAGCCGCAGCGCCAGGCCCTGATCGTGTGGAGCGGGGCGTGAGCGCCGCCACCGCCGTGGCGGCCCGGGTGGCCGAGGTGCGCCGCCGCATCGAGGCCGCCTCCGCCGGCCGCCCCGTCACCCTGGTGGCGGTCACCAAGGGCTTCGGCCCCGAGCGGGTGGGGGCGGCGCGCGCCGCCGGCGTCGACGACCTGGGCGAGAGCTACGCCCAGGAGCTGGTGGCCAAGGCGGGCGCCATCGGCGCCGGCGGGCGCTGGCACTTCCTCGGCGCCGTGCAGCGCCGCAAGGTCCGCGCCCTGGCCCCCGTCGTGCACCTGTGGCAGTCCGTCGACCGGGTGGCGGCGGGGAGGGAGATCGCCCGCCACGCGCCCGGCGCCAGGGTGCTCGTGCAGGTGAACGTGACCGGCGCCGGCGGCCGCAACGGCTGCCGGTGGAACGACGCCCCCGCCCTGGTCGCCGACCTGCGGGGGCTGGGCCTGGACGTGCGCGGCCTCATGGCCGTCGCCGGGCGCGACGACCCCCGCCCGCAGTTCCGGCGGCTGGCCGCCCTGGGGCGGGCCCTGGGGCTGGCCGAGCTGTCGATGGGCATGTCCGGCGACCTGGAGGTCGCGGTGGAGGAGGGCTCGACGATGGTGCGCGTGGGCGAGGCGGTCTTCGGTCCCCGCCCGGTCCCCGTCCGCGGGGGCGAGCGAAACTATCCTGCGGCAGAAGGAGGCTCGTAAATGCCTGGCATGCTCCGGCGGGCGATGGTCTACCTGGGCCTCGTCGACGACGACTACGACGACTACGAGCCCTCGTACGAGGAGCAGGCGCCGCCCGCCCCGCCGGCGCGCCCTGCGGCCCGCCCCTACGGCCCCGACCCGTCGTACGAGGCGGCGCCGACCAGCAGCATCCGGACCATCCCCCGCGAGCCCCCGCCCCCGCCCGAGGCGGGCGCCGGCGTGTCGTCGGTGACGCCGCGCCCGTCGGTGGTCCGGGCCATCCCCCAGGTCCAGAGCGCCAAGGTGCACGTGATCGCGCCGTCGCACTTCCCGGACGCCAAGGAGATCGGCGACCGCCTCAAGGGCAACCAGCCGGTGATCGTCAACCTCCAGGCGGCCGACCGGGAGCTGGAGCGGCGCATGATCGACTTCTGCAGCGGTGCCGCCTACGTGCTGGGCGGGTCCATGGACAAGGTGGCCGACCACGTGTTCCTGCTCACCCCGACCAACGTCGAGGTGTCGGCGGAGGAGAAGCGGCGGCTGCAAGAGCGTGGCCTGTACCGCACGTGAACGTCGTCTGCCTGCTGCTCAACCTGTACCTGCTGGCGGTGTTCGCCCGCATCATCCTGAGCTGGTTCCCCATCTCGCCGGACTCGCCCATGGCGCCGGTGTTCTCCTTCCTCTACAACGTGACCGAGCCCGTCCTCGGGCCCATCCGGCGCCTGCTGCCGCCCGTCGGCATGGGCGGCATGGGCCTGGACCTGTCGCCCATCATCGTCGTCCTCGGCGCCCAGCTGCTGCTGTTCCCGCTGCTCGGCTGCGGCTTCTTCTAGTGCTTCGACCTCATTCGTTCGCCTCGCTCACTCCATTCGGTCGAGTTGATCGCGCTCCGGCGGGCGAGCGGGGCTCGCGCCGCCTCCGCCCTGTCCCTTCTCGGTGTCCGCAGCCGTAGAGGCCGCCTGCGGCGGCGAGTGCGGCCACGGACCTTCGCGCTGCGGGCGCGGGCGAGCGAACGAATGACGTCGAAAGCGCCAGCGCTCCGGTGAGGGGCCCGATCGACGCGGAGGTACCCTTGGACAGCGTGGACGTCTCCCCCCAGACGATTCGTCAGGTCGAGTTCCGAGAGAAGCTCCGCGGTTACCACCAGGACGACGTCGACGAGTTCCTCGAGCGGGTGGCCGCCGGGCTGGAGATCCTCCAGGAGCGGCTGCGCCAGGCCACCGAGCGGGCGGTGCGGGCCGAGCAGGCCGCCGGCGACCGCCGGGAGGACGACGAGTCGTTGCGCCGCACCCTCGTGCTGGCCCAGCGCACGGCCGACCTGGCCATCAAGGAGGCCAGGGAGCAGGCGGCGCGGCTGATGGAGGAGGCCGAGAAGGAGGCGGCGGCGATCACGGCGGACGCCGAGGCGGAGGCCCGCCGGCTGACCGACGAGGCGCAGGTGCAGGCCCGCAAGGAGGTCGAGCAGCTCGAGGCGGCGCGCGGGCAGCTGCGCGACGAGGTGGACCGGCTGGTCCGCTACCTCGACGAGCAGCGGGCGCGGGCCAAGGCGGTGCTCACCGAGGCGGCTCGCGACCTCGACCAGGCGCTGACCGCCCCCGCCCCGCCGGCGTCGACCACCGCGGCCGGCGGGCCCGGCGGGCGGCGCACGTCCCCGGCTGGGCCGGGCGAGCGGGGGACGCTCGGCTTCGCCGGCATGCACCCGCGCGCCGGCGGGCCCGGGCCGAGGGACGCCCGCCCCGGCCCCTGACGGTCCCTCCCCGTCGCCGGCGCCGGCGCGCCTAGGATGCGCAGGTTCCGTCGACGACTCGGATGGTGGCTTCGTGTTGCTTCTCGTGACTATCGGGCTGGTGCTGGTCGGTGCGGTCGCCCTGGTGATCGGCTTCGTCAGCAACTCCCTCGGCCCGATCTATCTCTCGATCGCCTGCAGCGTGATCGCCGGGATCGTCCTCGTCGTGTTCTCGAGGATGGCGAGGCGCCAGGAGGGCGCCCCGGCGGCGTCCACGTCCCCCTCGCGGCCCAGCTCCTGGGGGCCCCCCGCCCAGCCGGAGGGCCCTCCGTCGGCGCCGCCCACGCGGGTGGACGTCCCCGCCGCGCCGCCCCCGCCGCCCCGCCGCACCTCCGGCTGGTGGAGCCGGGCGAGGCCCGGGCCCGGCGCCTCACCCGCCTGCTCACCG
>JBKHXC010000219.1:0-3538 GCA_046566225.1 Acidimicrobiia bacterium | reverse complement strand
GGCCGGCACCGCCCTTCGTCCCCAAGGTGCCCCCGCCCCGCCCGCCGGCCCGTCCCCCGGCCGAGGAGGCCGGCGACGCCGGGGCGCGCTCGGCTCCCGAGGGCGAGGGCGGGGGGAGGCGCAAGGGGCGCCGGGGAGGGCGGGGCCGCGGTTCAGGCGGCCCCAAGGCGGCGCCGCCCGGGCGCCCCGCCCGCTCCGGCCGGGGGGCGGCGGCCCGGGCGGCCGAGGGCGACGAAGCGACCGAGCGCCCGCGGGCCCGGGAGCGAAAGGGCCGCCCGGTGGGGCGCTACCTGATGTGCGTCCACGTCAAGGACGGGACCACCCAGATCGCCGTCCTGGAGGGGCGGTCGCTGATCGAGCACTACGTCAGCCGCTCCCAGGACGACGACAACCAGATCGACGGGAACATCTACCTGGGCCGCGTGCAGAACGTGCTCCCGGGCATGGAGGCGGCCTTCGTCGACATCGGCACCCCCAAGAACGCCGTGCTGTACCGGGGCGACGTCCGCTACGACGCCGAGGACGTCGAGGGCGGCACCCGCCCGGCCCGGGCCCGCATCGAGCACCTGCTGCGCCCCGGTCAGAGCATCCTGTGCCAGGTCACCAAGAACCCCATCGGCACCAAGGGCGCCCGCCTCACCCAGGAGGTGTCGCTGCCCGGCCGGTTCGTGGTGCTCGTCCCCTCGTCGGACACCTACGGGATCTCCAAGCGGCTGGCGGACGACGAGCGCAAGCGGCTGCGCCGCATCCTCGACGACGTGCGGCCCCCCGGCCACGGGCTCATCGTGCGCACGGCGGCCGAGGGGGCCACCGCCGACGAGCTGGCGCGCGACGTCGCCCTCCTCGTGCGGCAGTGGGGCCAGATCGAGGCCCGGGCCAAGAAGGCGGCCGCCCCCGCCCTGCTCTACCGAGAGCCGGACATGGCCGTGCGGGTGATCCGGGAGGAGTTCAACCACGACTACCGGGGCGTGGTCATCGACGACGCCGCCCTCTACGCCGAGGTGCGGGACTACGTGGAGCGCATCAGCCCCGAGGTGGCCGACCGGGTGGAGTACTTCGACCCGGCCGCCGACCCGCTGCCCATGTTCGAGCGGTACCACGTCCACGAGCAGCTCCACCGGGCCCTGGACCGCAAGGTGTGGCTGCCGTCGGGGGGCTCGCTCATCATCGAGCGGACCGAGGCGCTCACCGTGATCGACGTCAACACCGGCAAGAACGTGGGGACGTCGAACCTGGAGGAGATGGTGTTCCGCAACAACCTGGAGGCGGCCGAGGAGGTGGCCCGCCAGCTCCGCCTCCGGGACATCGGCGGCATCATCGTCATCGACTTCATCGACATGGAGATCGTCGCCAACCGGGCCGAGGTCATGCGGGCCTTCCGCGACGCCCTGGCCCGCGACAAGACCCGCACCCAGGTCTTCGAGATCTCCGAGCTGGGCCTGGTCGAGATGACCCGCAAGCGGGTGTCGGAGGGCCTGGTCGAGGCGTTCTCGCTGACCTGCCCCACCTGCGCCGGCCGCGGCATCGTGTTCGACGAGACGCTGTTGTAGGTCGCCCCGGAAGCGGAGCTTCCGGGGCGAGTTCGATGGTGCTCCGGCGGGCGAGCGGAGCTCGCGCCGCCTCCGCCCTGTTCTCTCGGTGTCCGCAGCCGGAGAGGCCGCCTGCGGCGGCGAGTGCGGCCGCGGACCTTGTCGCTGGGAACCCGGCGAAGGTTCGTGGTCAGGGGGGCGGCTTCGCCGCTTGCCGTGGCCGGCGCCGGCCCGGCGGGCGGTTCGCTTCGCCGGTCCTGCCCGGGCCGGGTAAGATCGCCAGTCCATGTACGCAGTGATCAAGACGGGCGGCAAGCAGGAGCGGGTGGCGGAGGGCCAGCGGCTCGACGTCGAGCTCCTGGGCGCCGAGGAGGGCGCCGAGGTCGGCTTCGACCCCGTCCTGCTGGTCGACGACGGCGCCGTCGTCGCCGGGCCCGCCCTGGCCGGGGCCCGGGTGTCGGCCCGGGTGGTGGGGCTGTCCAAGGGCCCGAAGATCCGGGGCTTCACCTACAAGCCCAAGAGCCGGTCCCGCCGGCGGTGGGGCCACCGGCAGAGGTACACGACCATCGAGATCACCGGCATCACCGGGCCGGCAGGGGGCTGACATGTCGAAGACCAAGGGTGGCGGCTCCACCAGGAACGGCCGGGACTCCAACGCCCAGCGCCTGGGCGTGAAGGTGTTCGACGGCACCGCCGTGCGGGCGGGCGCCATCATCGTGCGCCAGCGGGGCACCCGGTTCCACCCCGGCGTCAACGTGGGCCGCGGCGGCGACGACACGCTCTTCGCCACCTCGGACGGCCAGGTGAAGTTCGGCGCCCGCAAGGGCCGCCGCCTGGTGGACGTCCTCCCCGCCGCCCAGAGCTGAGAGAGGCGCCCATGGCGCCCATGCCCGACCCGAGCCCGGCGACGGCGACGCCATGAGCTTCGTCGACGAGGCCCAGCTGCACGTGAAGGGCGGCGACGGCGGCGCCGGCGCGGTGTCGTTCCGGCGGGAGGCCCACGTGGCCAAGGGCGGCCCCGACGGGGGCGACGGCGGCGACGGCGGGGCCGTGTGGCTGGTCGCCGACCCCAACGTCGCCTCCCTGCTCGCCTTCCGCGACCACCCGCACCGCCGGGCGGGCAGCGGCGGCCACGGGCAGGGCAAGGGCCGCCACGGGGCGGGCGGGGCGTCGACCGACGTGGCCGTCCCGGTGGGCACGGTGGTGAGGGACCTCGGCGGCGCCGTGGTGGCCGACCTGGCCCGGCCCGGCGACCGGTGGATGGCGGCCGCCGGCGGGCGGGGCGGGCGGGGCAACGCCCGCTTCCTGTCCAACCGGCGCCGGGCCCCGTCGTTCGCCGAGCAGGGCGAGGTGGGCGAGGAGCGCTGGTACGACCTGGAGCTCAAGCTGGTGGCCGACGTCGCCCTGGTCGGCTACCCCAACGCCGGCAAGAGCACGCTGATCTCCCGCATCTCGGCCGCCCGGCCCAAGGTCGCCGACTACCCGTTCACCACCCTGGTCCCCAACCTGGGCGTGGTGCGGGTCGACGAGCGGGAGCTGGTGGTGGCCGACGTGCCCGGGCTGATCGAGGGCGCCAGCGAGGGCCGGGGGCTGGGGCACCGCTTCCTCCGCCACGTGGAGCGGGCCCGCGCCCTGGTGCTGCTCGTCGACCTCGCCCCCGCCGACCCCCACGACCCGGCCATGGCGCCCGCCGTCCAGGAGCGGGTCCTGCTCCACGAGCTGGGCAGCCACCGCCCGGAGCTGCTCGACCGGCCCCGCCTGGTGGTCGGCAGCAAGGCCGACGCCGCCACCTCGGCCTGGGACGGTCCCCGCATCTCGGCCGTCACCTGCCAGGGGGTCCCCGACCTGCTCGGCCGCCTGGCCGACCTGGTGGCCGAGGCCCGGGCCGCCGAGGTGGCGACCGCCGGCTCGGCGGGCGGGGGCTTCGTGGTCCACCGCCCCGAGCCCGAGGGCGTCGTGGTGCAGCGGGGCCCCGACGGGGCCTGGGTGGTGCGGGGCCGGCGGGCCGA
>JBKHXC010000218.1:0-11998 GCA_046566225.1 Acidimicrobiia bacterium | reverse complement strand
TAGCTGGGCGACGGCATGTGGATGCCCAGCTCGGCCGCCGTCGGGGCCGGGGCGGGGCCGGCGGCACGGTCGCCGTCGGCGTCGCCGTCGCCGTCGCCGCCGCCGTCGGCCACCGCCACCGCCGTCGAGGCGGCCTCGGCGGGCTGGCGGCGGACCGGCCGCCCCTCGTCGTCCTCGGAGTACTTGTCGTGCCAGAAGGTGTCGACGCTGTGGGCGACGGGTTGGGTGGCGAAGTTGTAGTCGGGCGGCGGCGACGACGTGGCCCACTCCAGGGTCCGGCCGTCCCAGGGGTCGTCGGGCGCGCTGAGGCCGGTGCGGCGCCGGGCCGACCACCAGATGTTGTAGATGAACACCATGGTCGACGCCGCGATCACGAACGACCCGACGGTGGCCACCATGTTGAGGAAGTTGAGCCCCAGGCTCTCGTCGTAGGTGTAGATCCGCCGGGGCATGCCCTGGAGGCCCAGCCAGTGCATCGGCGCGAAGGTCAGGTTGAACCCCACGAACCAGGTCCAGAAGTTGAGCTTGCCGAGCTTCTCGTCCAGCAGGTAGCCGAAGACCTTGGGCCACCAGTAGTACAGGCCGCCCATGATCCCGAACAGGGCGCCGCCGAAGAGCACGTAGTGGAAGTGGGCGACCACGTAGTAGGTGTCGGTCTGCTGGCGGTCGTGGGGGGAGACCGAGTGGGTGACGCCCGACAGCCCGCCGATGGTGAACATGGCGATGAAGCCCATGGCGAAGAGCATGGGGGTGGAGAACTTGATCGAGCCCTTCCACACCGTACCCAGTCAGTTGAAGATCTTCACCCCGGTGGGCACGGCGATGAACATGGTGGAGATCGAGAAGGCCGACACGGCCACCGGCCCCAGGCCCACGGCGAACATGTGGTGCACCCACACGCCCCAGCCCATGAAGCCGATGGCGATGCCCGAGAACACGATGACCGGGTAGCCGAACAGCGGCTTGCGGGCGAACACGGGCAGGATCTCCGACACCATGCCCATGGCGGGCAGGATGAGGATGTACACCTCGGGATGGCCGAACAGCCAGAAGAGGTGCTGCCAGAGCAGCGGGTCTCCCCCGGACGCCGGGTTGAAGAAGTTGGCCCCGAAGTTCCGGTCGAACATCAGCAGGAACAGGGCCACGGTGATGATCGGCATGGCGAACAGGATCAGGAACGACGACACCAGCGTCATCCACGTGAAGACGGGCATGCGCATCAGGGTCATGCCCGGGGCCCGCATGTTGAGGATGGTGACGATGAGGTTCACGGCGCCGACGGTCGACGCGATGCCCAGGATCTGCAGGCCGAACACCCAGAAGTCGATGTTGTGGCCCGGCGAGTAGGTGATGCTGGTGTTGGGGGCGTACCCGAACCAGCCGCCGTTGGGGGCGCCGCCCAGGAAGAAGCTGGAGTACAGGAAGATGCCCCCGAAGAGGAACACCCAGTAACTGAAGGCGTTCAGGCGGGGGAAGGCGACGTCCCGGGCGCCGATCTGGAGGGGCGCCAGGTAGTTGAAGAAGGCGGCCGACATGGGCATGATGACCAGGAACACCATGGTCGTGCCGTGCATGGTGAACAGCTGGTTGTAGGCGTCCGCGGACAGCACCGTGCCGTTGGGCCGGGCCAGCTGGAGGCGCATGAGCAGCGCCTCGACGCCGCCCAGGATGAAGAAGACGAAGGCGGTGACGCCGTAGAGGATCCCGATGCGCTTGTGGTCCACGGTGGTCATCCACGACCAGATGCCCTTGGCGTCGGTGGGCCGGCGCAGGATGGTGGTGTCGGGCCGGGCGCCGGCCTCGGGGACGGCGGCGGGCTCCAGGACCGTGGTCATGGCGTCACTCCGGGGTTCTGGGCGGTCACTCGAGCGTCTCCAGGTAGGCGATGAGGCCGGTGATCTCCTCTTCCGTGAGGTCGAGGTTGGGCATGAGCGCCCCCGGCTTCTCGGCCGGCGGGTCGCGGAGCCAGGCCCGCAGGTTGGCCGGGTTGAGGTCGAAGATGGCCCCCGCGAACGTCTCCCGCTGCTGGAGGTGGGTGAGGTCGGGCCCCAGCTCGCCGGCCGAGTAGCCCTTCACGGTGTGGCAGCTGGCGCAGCCCTTGGCCCGGAACAGGGCGGCGCCGGCCGCCGCCTCGGGGTCGGCCTCCGGGCTGGGCAGCTCCGCCTCGGCGGCGTTGGCCGCCACCCACGCCTCGAAGTCGGCCGGCTCGTGGGCCACCACCCGGAGGCGCATGTCGCCGTGGGCGATGCCGCAGAACTCGGCGCACTGGCCGTAGTAGACGCCTGCCTCGTCGGCCTGGAGCGTCAGCCGGTTGGTGCGGTTCGGGACGGCGTCGAGCTTGCCGGCCAGCTTCGGCGGCCAGAAGCTGTGGATCACGTCGGCCGACTCGAGCTCCACGGCGACGGGCACGCCCACCGGGATGTGCATCTCGTTGGCCGTCACCACGTCGAGCTCGGGGTACTCGTACTCCCACCACCACTGGTGGCCGGTGACGGTGACGTTGACCACGTCGTCGCCCTCCGGCACCCGGTCGAGGTCGGCGATGGTTCCAACGGTGAGCACGCCCACGACGGCGAGCACGGCGGCGGGGATGACGGTCCAGGTCAGCTCCATGCGGACGTTTCCGTGGACCTGCACGGGCGCCTCGTCCTCCGACCGGCGGCGGAACTTGACGGCCGAGTAGACGACCAGGGCCTGGACGAGGACGAAGACGAAGCCGGCGATGATGAACACCGGCTTGGCCAGCTCGTGGACCTGGCGGGCGTAGGGGCCCTCGGGGTCCAGGGCGTTCTGGGGCAGCTCGCCGTTGCCGCACGCCCCGAGGACCAGGGCGAGCCCGACGGCGGACAGGGCCGGGCGCCACCGCCTCCCCGCCGGCACGCCCCGCCGCATCACGCTGCCACCCTTTCGCATCTGCTCACGATGTGCCAACTCCGGGACGGCCCGTCAGGCGGGCCAGACGACGGTCGAGATCGGCGGCCGACAGGCGGCCGTGGGCCACGTCCGCCACCCGCCCGGAGGCGTCGACGAACACGGTGGTGGGCATGCCCCGCAGCCGGTAGTCGGTCGCCACCGCCCGGTCGGGGTCGTAGCCGGCCGGGAAGGAGACGCCGGCGGCGTCGAGCAGGGCGGCGGCCCTCGAGCGCGAGTCGTTCACGTCGACGCCCACGAACGCCACGGCGCCCGCCGCCCGCTGCGACGCCCCCTCCAGCAGCGGCAGCTCGTCGCGGCACGGCGCGCACCACGAGGCGAAGAAGTTGACCACCACGGGTGAGCCCGCCGGCAGCTCGACGCGGTCGGCCGGCGAGCGCACCCCCTCCAGGGAGAACCGGGGGGCGACCGTGCCCACCAGCGCCGGCGCCGGGGCCTCGCCGCCGCCGCCCCGGGTGAGCCCGGCGGCGGCCACGGCGGCGGCGGCGGCCGCCAGGGCGGCGGCCGTCAGCCGGCGCGCCGGGCGGGCGCGCGGGGCTCGGGGCAGGGGGACGGCGGTGGGCGCGGCCATCAGCTCGCCTCGACGACGAACGCGCCCTTCATGTTCGGGTGGAAGTCGCAGACGAAGAAGTAGGTGCCGGGCTGGTGGACCTCCAGCTCGTAGGTCCGCTGGTCGATCCCCGGGAACCCCTCGCCGTTGAAGATCGGCGCCGCGTCGGGCGTCTCGCTCTCGTAGACGGCGATGTTGTGGTAGATGTCCTCGTCGAGGTTCTCGAAGTCGATGCGGACGTGCTCGTCGGCAGGGACGACGATCTGGTCGGTGTCGAAGGCGATCTCCTCGGCGACCACGTGGATCGCCTCGCCGTGGTCCTCCCCGGCGTGGTGGAACTCCCGCTCGCCGGCGGCCACGCCGGTGATGCCGGCGCCGGCGGTGGAGGCCACCGCCAGGGCGGCCAGGACGAGGATGGTCGACGAGGTCACCCGGGGCCTCGCCGCCACCCAGGCGCAGGCGCTGAGGATGGCGAGGGCGGCGACGAGGGCGATGACGGTGGCGGCGTTCTTCGACACGGCGAGGAGGATGCGCGACATGCTGATGGCGATGCCCGCCGCCAGCAGGAAGGCGGCGGTGGGCAGGCCGAGGGGGACGAGCACCCCGAACCGGAGCCGCTCGTCGGCCCGGGGCGACCAGGCCGGGTCCTCCCTCCACGCCCTGGCGTACCACCCGGCGCCGGCCAGGAGCACGGCGATCACCCCGGCGATCACCACCGGCCCCCCGGCGGCGGCCGTGGCGGCCAGGCCGGCGACGGCCACGGCGGCGGCGGCCGGCCAGCCGCTGCCCCGGGCCGGGCCGCCGGTGGTGGTGGCCCGCCGCTCCGGGGCGGGGGCGTCGGGGGCGACGACGGGCGCCTGGTCGGGGACGGCGCCACCGGCGGTGAAGACGGCCATGGCCATCGCCGCCAGGCCCAGGGCGAGGAGCAGCACCACGCCGGCCCGCTCGTCGACCGCGACGTGGTACAGGAGGCCGGTGGCGCCGGCGGCGGCGGCCATGGCCAGGAGCAGCTTGGAGGCGGGGTTCAGCATCGGCGGCCTACTTCAGGACGATGACCGTGTACCACACGGCCACCGAGGCGATGGTGGCGAAGTGCCAGGCGCAGGCCGTGGCCCGCGGCTGGTCGGCCCCCGGCTGGAGGAGCTGGCGGCCGGCGACCCGGAACAGGGTGAAGGTGACGAAGGCGACGGACAGGCCGACCACCAGCCCCACGAGCATGACGAGGGCGGCGACCACGGTGCCGTAGGGATGGGTGACGGCGTCGAACTCCACGTGGCCGGCGGCGAACGACACCAGGTTCAGGAAGGCGAGCCCCAGCCCGACGGTGACGCCGAAGGCGGCCAGGGCCTCCTTGCGCTGCTCCCGGTCGAGGGCCGAGCGCGCCCACTCCACGGTCACCGACCCCATGAGCATGGTGATCATCGCCACGTTGCCCCAGTACTGGTCGACGTCGGCGTCGGGCGGCGGGAACGGGCTGGCCAGGCGGCGCAGGTGGAGGTAGGCGCCGAGCAGGGCGGCGAAGGTCATGGCGCCGCCGGCGGACAGGAACAGCACGGCCATGGTGAGCACCCGGCGGGGGCGCTCGCCGCCGGCCGAGGGCAGGGCAAGGGCGGGGCTAGCCACCGGCCGACTCCGACGAGCGCAGGTCGAGCAGGGGGTGGGCGGAGCGGACCTCGGGCACGGCGTCGAAGCCCTGGGCCGGGGGCGGCGAGGACGTCGCCCACTCCAGGGTGAGCCCACCGTAGGGGTCGTCGGCGGTCGACGCCGTCCCCCGGCCGGCCAGGGCCCGGGCCACGTCGACCACCAGGGCGAGGGCCCCGAGCAGGGTCACGAGCCCGCCGACGGCGGCCAGCAGGCCGTAGGTCGAGGTGCTGGTCGAGAAGTCGAAGTCGCGGACGTGGTTGGGGGCGCCGTCGTAGCCGGCCAGGTAGCTGCCCAGGCCCATGAGGAGGAAGCCTCCGAACAGGCCGAGGAACGCCACCCGGCCCAGGGCGGGCGACAGGGCCCGGCCGAACAGCTTGGGCGCCCAGTGGTGGACGGCGCCGGCGAGCAGCGGGGTGGGCGCCCCGAAGGCGACGGTGTGGAGGTGGCCGGTGGTCCACGCCGCCCCCTCCACGCCGGCGGCAGCGGCGGCGAGGACGTGCAGGGCGCCCACCGCGCACAGGGCGACGAAGCCGGCGACGAAGGTGAGGCTGGGGTGCATCCGCACCCCGGGCCGGCCCTTGGCCACCGTTCCCAGCCACACCAGCACCAGCACGGCGAGGGGCGCGGCCACCAGGGCGGTCAGCGGGGTGTAGGTGGGCAGCACGATGGCGTCGGCCACCTCGGTGCCGGCCGCCCACGACCCGAAGGCGAGGACGGCGAACAGGGCGATGTGGGCCCGGGCGGCGGCCAGGCTGAGCAGTGGGCGGTGGGCGTGGGTGGCGACGATGTCGCAGGCGGCCCCCAGCCCGGGGACGAACAGGAGGAACACCTCGGGCCGCCCGAACAGCCACAGCGTGTGCTGCCACACCGTCTGGCCGCCCACGTTGTCGGGGGCGAAGAAGCCGGCGCCCAGCCGCTGGTCGATGAACAGGAGGAGCAGCCCGCCCAGGAACACCGGCGTGGCCACGAGGGTGGCCACGCTGGTGACCAGCGTCGACCAGGCGAACATGGGCAGCCGGCGCAGGGTGAGGCCCGGGGTGCGCAGCTTGAGGACGGTCACGGCCAGGCTCACCGACGCCAGGACCATGGCGACGGCGACCAGCGCCATGCTGGTCACGGCCAGGGCGTTGGCCCTGGTGGCCCCGCCCTCGAGGGCGACCATGGGGCGGGCGTCGGCGATGCCGAGGCCGACCGGCGGCCCGAGCAGGTAGGCCGCCACCAGCAGGCCGCCCCCGCACAGGTACAGCCAGGCCGAGAAGGCGTGCATCCGGGGCAGGGCCAGGCGGCCGGCGCCGATCTGGAGGGGCACCACGTAGGTGGCCAGCCCGATCCACGCCGGGCCCAGGAAGAGCAGGGCCGACACGGTGGCGTGCAGGGAGAACAGGCGCCCGTAGTTGCCGCCCACGATGGACACCCCCTCGTCGGCCAGCTCGCCCCGCAGGACCTGGCCGACCACCCCGCCGATCACGAGGAACAGCAGGGCGCCGGCCAGGTACAGCAGGCCCAGCCGCTTGTGGTCGGCGGTGGCGGGGAGGGGCTCGGACCCGGCGGGGGCGGGGGTGGCGGTCGGCGGGGGCGGCGCGAGGTCGTCGGGCCGGGTCTCGGTGATCGTCACGGGCGGCTCAAAGGGATCGGAGGAGCTGGTCCAGGGCCATGGCGGAGAACAGCAGGGTGACGTAGGTGATGGACCAGCCGAACAGGCGCATGGCCCGCCCGGTGGTGGGGTCGCGCCGCAGCTGGAAGGCGTGGCGGAGGAACAGGGCCCCCAGCACGGCGGCCGACGCCAGGTAGAGCAGGCCCATGCCGGCCACCGGGGCGAACATGACCGACGCCGCCACCAGGGCCACGGTGTAGAGCTCGATCTGGCGGCACGTCTCGTCCATCGAGGCCACCGCCGGCAGCATCGGCACCTCGGCGGCGGCGTAGTCCTCGCGGTAGCGGATGGCGAGCGCCCAGAAGTGGGGCGGGGTCCACACGAAGACGATGGCGAACAGCACCAGGGGGGCGACGCCGAGGCTGCCGGTCACCGCCGACCACCCGACCAGCACGGGCACGGCGCCGGCGGCGCCCCCCACCACGATGTTGCTGGTCGAGGTGCGCTTGAGCCAGAGGGTGTAGACGAAGACGTAGAAGGCGGTGGCGCTGACGGCCAGGACGGCGCTGAGGAGGTTGACCGCCGACCACAGGATGGCGAAGGCCGCCACCTCCAGGGCGATGGCGAAGACCAGGGCGTGGGAGGGCTGGATCTCCCCGGTGACCAGGGGCCGGTTGCGGGTCCGCTTCATGATGCGGTCGATGTCCCGGTCGGCGTACATGTTGATGGCGTTGGCCCCGCCCGCCGCCAGCGTGCCGCCGACCAGGGTGACGAGCACCAGCCGGGCCGGGGGCAGTCCCCGGGCGGCCACGATCATGGTCGGCACGGTGGTGACCAGCAACAGCTCGATGATCCGGGGCTTGGTCAGCGCCACGTACGCCGACACGCGGGTGCGGGGCCGGATGGAGGCGGTGGTCACGGCCATTTCGGGTGGCACATTACGGGGAGGCCCGGCGGGACGACAAAAGCGGGGTCCGGTGCCGGCGTCTGGCCGACGCCCGGGAGTGCTCCCTACCATCGTCGCGATGGCCCGCCGCACGCTGTCGCCCTCCGCCTACCGGCGCGTCACCCTCGTCGCCCTCCTGTCCCTCGCCTTCATCGTGGTCACCGGGGGCGCCGTGCGCCTCACCGGCTCGGGGCTGGGCTGCCCCGACTGGCCGACCTGCGACGGCACCCGCATCGTCGCCCCCCTCGAGAAGCACGCCATGGTGGAGTTCGTGAACCGCACGGTGACGGGCGTGGTGTCGGTGGCGGTCATCGTGGCCGTGCTCGGCTCGCTGCGCCGGTCGCCCCGCCGGCGGGACCTGGTGTGGCTGTCGGCCGGGCTGGTGGCGGGCGTGGTGGCCCAGATCGTGCTGGGCGGCCTCACCGTGCTCTTCGAGCTGGCGCCGCCCCTGGTCATGGGCCACTTCCTGCTCTCCGTGGTCATCCTGGCCGACGCCGTGGTCCTCCACTGGCGGGCCGGCCAGCCCGACGGCGCCCCCCGCCGCCCGCTGGTGGCGCCCGGGCTGCGGGCGCTCGGGGCGGCGGTGACGGCGGCCACCGCCGTGGTCATCGTGCTGGGCACGGTCGTCACCGCCGCCGGGCCCCACGCCGGCGACCCCGACACGCCCCGCCTGGGCGTGTCGCTGCACCGGGCCGCCCAGGTCCACGGCTTCGCGGTGGTGGGCCTGCTGGCTCTGCTGGTCACCACCCTGGCCCTGCTCCGCCGGTCCCGGGCGCCGTGGGCCGTCCAGCGCCGGGGGGCGGTGCTGCTGGCCGTGCTGGTCGCCCAGGGGGCGGTGGGCTACGCCCAGTACTTCACCGGCGTGCCCCCCCTGCTGGTGGGCGTCCACATCGCCGGGGCGGTGGCGGTGTGGGCCGCCGCCGTGCGCTTCCAGCTCGGGCTGGTGGGCCCGGAGGTGGCGGCCCGCCCCGCCCCACCGGCCGCCCGCCGGTCCCCGCCGGCGTACGCCGGCACATGAGGGCGCCCATCCGCGGGAGAATCGCGGGCGATGACGCTCGCCCCCGCCCAGGTCGACCAGCCGACCGCCGACGACGTCGCCGAGCCCGACCGCCCGTGGGTGGTGATCGTGTGGAACGACCCCGTCAACCTCATGTCGTACGTCACCTACGTGTTCCAGAAGCTGTTCGGGTACTCCCGCGAGAAGGCCACCAGGCTCATGCTCGACGTCCACCACAAGGGCCGGGCGGTGGTGTCGAGCGGCCCCCGGGAGCGGGCCGAGCTGGACGTGTTCCGGCTCCACGAGCACGGGCTGTGGGCCACCATGGAGCACGACCGTTGACCCGGCCGGGCTGAGTGGCGTTCGGGCGGGCGGTCAGGCGGCTCCCCGGCGGGGAGCTGCGGCTGCGGCTGGGCGCCGAGGAGCGGGAGGTGCTGCGGGCCCTCCCCGGCCAGCTTCGCGAGCTGCTGGTGGCGTCGCCCGACGACCCCTCGGTGCGCCGGCTGGCCCCGCCCGCCTACGCCGACGACGACGACCACGAGGCCGAGTACCGCCGGCTGATGGGCGACGACCTGGCCGAGCGCCGCCTGGCCGCCCTGGCCGTGCTGGAGGAGACGGCGGGCCAGGAGCGGCTGAGCGAGGATCAGGCCCAGGGCTGGCTGGCCGCCCTGAACTCCCTCCGCCTGGTGCTCGGCACCCAGCTCGACGTGGGCGAGGACCTCGACGACGCGGCCGTGCCGCCCGGCGACCCCCGCGCCCCCGGCCTGGCCCTCTACGGGTACCTGAGCTGGCTGCTGGCCGAGCTGGTCGACGCCCTGGCCGCCGGCCTGCCCGAGGTGGCCGACGACGAGGGCTGACGCCGGGCCCGCCGGCCATGGGCCGCCGCCGGTGGTCAGCCGGCGGTCGGGTACCACATGGCGCCGGCGGTGCCGGGGCCGGTGTGGACGCCGACGCTGGGGCCCACCCGGTAGCGCACCAGGTCGACGATCCGGGGGGCGCCCGCCAGCCGGGCCTCCAGGGCCTCGCGCACGGGGGCGCCGGCGGCGTCCGCCACGCTGATGCCCACCCGGAGGCGCTCACCGCCCTCCAGCACGGCGGCGGCCATGGCGTCGGCCGCTTCCTCCACCGTGCGGACCAGCGCCACCGGCTGGTAGGAGCCGCCGACCAGGCGGACCACGGGGAGGGACGCCCCCTCCCCCGCCCCCTCGGCCGCCGCCGCGCTCATGCGGCCGCCCCGGCGGACCAGGTCCACGGCCCGCACGACGAACACGTTGCCGGTGCGGGCCGCCACCGCCTCGGCCACCGCCGCCGCCTCCTCCAGCCCGGCGCCGGCGGCCAGGGCCTCGGCCGCCTCCCACAGGCAGCAGGCGATGCCGAACGACGCCGTTCCGGTGTCCACCAGGCGCACCGGCACCGGTGCCTCCTGGGCCGCCAGCCGGGCGGCGTTGAGGGTGGCCGAGATGGCGGAGCCGATGTGGACGGAGAGGATGGCGTCGGCGCCGGCGGCGGCCAGGGCCCGGTAGGCGGCGGCGAAGCGCCCCGGCGGCGGGGCGGCGGTCGACACCCGGGGGGAGGCGCCCCCGGCGAAGCGGGCGTAGAACCCGTCGGCGTCGAGGTCGATGCCCTCCAGGTGGTCCACCCCGTCGACGGTGACGGTCAGGGGGACGACCTCGACCCCGTAGCGGCGGGCCAGCTCGGGGGGGACCTGGGCGTTGGAGTCGGTGCAGAGCCCGATCACGGCCGGCGGGCGCGGCGCACGGCCGCGGCGAAGCGGGAGAGGATGACGGCGCTGGACGCGGCGGCGGCCAGGGGGAGGCCGGCGGTGGCCCGGGGCGCCCAGGCGTTGGGCCAGCCGCGCCGCCACCAGACGGTGGCCGCCGCGACCCAGGCGGAGGAGGCGACGGCGGTCGCCACCAGGGTCCGGGTTCCCACCTTGCGGGACCAGCGGGGCGTGGCCGTGAGCCACGCCAGGCCCAGGTCGAACGGCACGTACACGGGGAAGGTGGCGACGCACTGGCCCACGCTGGCCGCCACCCCCTTGCCCCCCCGGAAGCCGCTCCACACCGGGAAGCAGTGCCCCACCACCGCCGCCGTGCCGCCCAGGTGGGCGCCGGCGTCGCCGCCCAGGCGCCGGCCCAGCCCGCAGGCGGCCGCCCCCTTGGCGATGTCGGCGGCCATCACGCCGTAGCCCCACCCCTTGCCCAGCACCACCAGGGCGTTGGCACCCCCGGGGTTGCCCGTGCCCGCCGACCGCAGGTCGGCGGTCCCCGACGTGGCCAGCCGGGCCGCCACGTCGGCCGACGGCAGGGTGCCCAGCAGGTAGCCGGAGGCGGCGGCCGCCAGCAGGCCGGCGGGGCCCGGGGGGGGCGTCGAGCGGGCCGGCACCATGGGCGCCGACCCTACCGAAGGCGGCCGTGGCCGCCGCCGCGGGGTGGACGGTCCGGCCGGGCCGGGCCCCGGGGGGCGAGGATCCCCGGTGGCGGTGGGGCGGGGTACCGTCGCCGGCCGTGGAGGTGCCGCGGCTGCTGGTGGTCATGGGGTCGGGGGAGACCAGCCCCACCATGGTGAAGACCCACCGGGAGCTGCTGGCCCGGCTGGGCCCGCCGCCGGTGCCGGCGGTGGTCCTCGACACCCCCTACGGCTTCCAGTCCAACGCCGCCGACCTGGCCGCCCGGGCGGTGGAGTACTTCGGCCAGAGCGTGGGGCAGCCCATCGAGGTCGCCGGCTTCCGGGCCGCCGGCGGCGACCCGCTGGAGCACGAGGCGATGCTGGCCCGGCTGCGGGCCGCCCGCTACGTGTTCTCGGGGCCCGGCAGCCCGTCGTACGCGCTGCGCCAGTGGCGGGGCACCGCCGTCCCCTCCGTGCTGGCCGACAAGCTGCGCGCCGGCGGGTGCCTCACCTTCGCCAGCGCGGCGGCGCTGACCCTCGGCGTGGCCACCGTTCCCGTCTACGAGATCTACAAGGCGGGCCACGACCTCCACTGGCTGCCCGGCCTCGACCTGCTGGCCGAGGTGGGCCTGCGGGCGGCGGTGATCCCCCACTACAACAACGCCGAGGGCGGGACCCACGACACCCGGTTCTGCTACCTGGGCGAGGGCCGCCTGGCCCGCATGGAGGCCATGCTCCCCGAGGGCGCCTTCGTGCTGGGCGTCGACGAGCACACCGCGCTCGTCCTCGACCTCGACGCCGGCACCGCCTCGGTCTCCGGCCTGGGTGCGGTCACGGTGCGCTCGGGCGGCGTGTCGGTCGAGGTCCCGGCCGGGTCGTCGGTGGCGCTGGGGGACCTGCCCCGCCTGGCGGCCAGCGCCGGGGCGGGGACCCCGGGCGGGCCGGCGG
>JBKHXC010000217.1:0-3639 GCA_046566225.1 Acidimicrobiia bacterium | reverse complement strand
CCTCCTCGGTCTTCAGCAACCAGGAAAGCTACGGCCGATGCAACGGGGGCGCCCCTCCGGGCGCCCTCAGCGCGAAGCGCTGATGCACCTGTCGGTATGAGGACGCTCGCTACCGGTAGCTGGTGCCCCGCCACGACCTTCGCTGCGTTTGCTGCCGCAAGGTCCGTGGCCGCACCCGCCGCCGCATGCGGCCTCTCCGGCTGCGGGCACCGAAAGGACAGGGCGGAGGCGGCGCGAGCTCCGCTCGCCCGCCGGAGCACGGCCCAACTCGACCGAATGGAGTGAGCGAAGCGAACGAATGAGGTCGACGCACTAGCGTTCGGCGGTGATGGCCGACCTCCCCGACCTGGGCATCGCCTACCGGTTCGAGCGGGCCACCGGCGACGACGACGCCGGCCCCCCGCTCACCGTCCTGGTGCTCCACGGGGCGGGTGCCGACGAGCACGCCCTGGTGGGCACCGCCCGGCGCATCGCCCCCGGCGCCGCCGTCCTCAGCCCCCGGGGCGCCTTCGGCCACGACGGCGGCGGCTACCGCCACCTCCCCCCACCGCCCGAGGAGGCCCCGGCCGTCGTCCACGACCCCGACCTGCCCACGCCGGCCGAGCAGGCGGTGCACGCCCGGGCCGCCGAGCTGGCCGGGTTCCTGGCCGCCGCCTCCGACGCCCTCGGGCTCGACGCCGGGAACGTGTGCGCCCTCGGTTTCGCCGACGGGGCGACCGCCGCGGTGGGGATGTTCTACGACCACCCCGAGCGGCTGCGGGGGGCCGTCGTGCTGAGCGCCCGCCCGCCGTTCCGGCCGCCCCGGGGCCGGATCCTCGACAAGAAGCAGGTCTTCTGCGCCACCGGTCGTCACGACGACTCGGTGACGATGGACGACTACGAGGAGCTGGTCGAGGGCCTCGTCACCGCCGGGGCCGACGTCGAGCTGCACTGGTACGACATCGGGCACGAGATCGCCGACCAGGAGGTCGACGACGCCCGCGCGTGGTTGGAGAAGCGCCTCGCCCCGTCCTGAGCCCGTGCCGCCGCCGGCCGGCGACGCCGCCGCCAAGGCGCTGGTGGCCGGCGAGCTCGACGCCGCCCGCCGCCGGTCGCTGGCCATCCTCGACCCGCTCCCCGACGACGACCTGCGCCGCCAGCACTCGCCGATCATGTCGCCCCTGGTGTGGGACCTGGCCCACGTCGGCAACTACGAGGAGCAGTGGCTGCTGCGGGCGGCGGCCGCCCACCCCGGCGTGCGCCCCGAGGTGGACCACCTCTACGACGCCTTCCGCCACCCCCGTCCCAACCGCCCGGCGCTCCCGCTGCTGCCCCCGGCCGAGGCCCGCGCCTACCTGTCCCGGGTGCGCGACGAGGTGCTGGCCGTGCTGGACCGCACCGAGCTGGACCCCTCGGCGCCCCTGCTGGACCGGGCGTTCGTCTACGGCATGGTCGTCCAGCACGAGCACCAGCACGACGAGACGATGCTGGCCACCCGCCAGCTCATGGGCGACGCCGCCGTGCCCCTCGCCGGCGTGTCGGCCCCGCCCGCGCCCGCCGCCGACCCGCCCGACGAGGTGCTCGTCGACGGTGGCACCTACGTGGTGGGAACCGACCTGGAGCCGTGGGCCTACGACAACGAGCGCCCGGCCCACGAGGTCCGCATCGACCCGTTCTGGATCGACGGGGCGCCCGTCACCAACCAGCGCTACGCCGGCTTCGTGGCCGGCGGCGGCTACGACGACCCCCGGTGGTGGACGGTCGACGGCTGGGCCTGGCGCATGGAGGCGGGCCTGGAGCACCCCCAGTTCTGGCACCCGGAGGGCGGCGGCGCGTGGAGCGTCCTTCGCTTCGGGCGCCGCGTCGACCTGGCGCCCGGCGAGCCCGTCCAGCACGTGTGCTGGTACGAGGCCGACGCCTGCGCCCGCTGGATGGGCAAGCGGCTGCCGACCGAGGCCGAGTGGGAGGTGGCGGCCACCACCGGCCCCGGGCTCGACAAGCGCCGGTACCCGTGGGGCGACGCCGGCCCCACCGCCGAGCGGGCCAACCTGGGTCAGCGCCACGACGGCCCCGCCCCGGTGGGCGCCTACCCGGCCGGCGCCAGCGGCTGGGGCTGCCACCAGATGATCGGCGACGTCTGGGAGTGGACCGCCTCGGACTTCGCCCCCTATCCCGGCTTCGCCTCCTTCCCCTACCGCGAGTACTCAGAGGTCTTCTTCGGCGGCGGCTACAAGGTCCTGCGGGGCGGGTCGTGGGCGACGTGGCCGTCGGCCGTGCGGGGGACGTTCCGCAACTGGGACCACCCCATCCGCCGCCAGGTCTTCTCGGGGTTCCGGTGCGCCCGGGACGGGGGGTCCTGACCCGGTGTGCCGGTTCGTTGCCTACCTCGGCGCGGCCCGCACGCTGGAGTCGCTCCTCGTCGACCCGCCCCACTCCCTGCTGCGCCAGTGCTGGGAGCCGGCCCACCAGGCGAGCGGGGTGGTGAACGCCGACGGCTTCGGGGTGGGCTGGCACGACCGCAGCCGGCGCCCGGAGCCGGCGCTGTACCGGTCCACCCTTCCCATGTGGGCCGACCGCTCGTTCCTCAGCCTGGCCGGGCTGGTGGCCGCCGGCTCGGTCCTGGCCGCCGTGCGCAGCGCCACGCCGCCCCTGCCCACCGAGGTGAGCGCCACGCCCCCGTTCGCCGACGGGCCGTGGCTGTTCGCCCACAACGGCGCGGTGGCCGGCTTCCGGGACGGCGCCGCCGCCCGGCTGCGGCGGGCGCTGAGCGAGCGCCGGGAGGCGGGCATCGCCGGCCCCAGCGACAGCGAGGTGGTCTTCGGCGCCGTCCTCGACCGCCTGGACGCCGGCGCCGCGCCGCCCGCCGCCCTGGCCGGCGCCGTCGAGGCGGTGGCCGGGGCGACCGAGGGCTACGGGCCCAGCCGGCTCAACCTGGTCCTCAGCGACGGCCGGCGGGTGACGGCGCTGGCCTGCGGCGACTCGCTGTACGTCCGGTCCGGCCCCGACGCGGTGTTCGTGGCGTCCGAGCCCTTCGACGGCGACGACGGCTGGGAGCGGGTGCCCGACGCCACCGTGGTCGACGCCTCCCCGGCGTCGGGTGCCAGGAGCACGCCGTTGTGAGGAGAACCGCCTCGCAAGCAGAGCTTGCTCGCCGAGCTGATCGTGCTGCGGCCGGCCGGCGGCGCCGGGCGGTGGCGGAGCGATGAGCGGGCCCTCGCCCGTGCGGGTCGACGTCCACCTCGGCCCGGCCGAGGTCGCCGCCGCCCTGCGGGCCGACGTGCGCTCCGGGCTGGCGTCGCCGCCCCGGGAGCTGCCGCCCAAGTGGTTCTACGACGAGCGGGGCTGCGAGCTGTTCGAGCGGATCACCCGCCTGCCCGAGTACTACCCGACCCGCCGGGAGCGGGAGATCCTGGCCCGGGAGGCGGCCACCGTCGCCCACCTGGCCGGGGCCGACACCCTGGTGGAGCTGGGCTCGGGCACCTCGGAGAAGACCCGCCTGCTGCTCGACGCCATGGCGGCTGCCGGCGCCCTGCGGCGCATCGTGGCCTTCGACGTCAGCGAGCCGACCATCCGGGCGGCCACCGCCGCCCTGGCCGCCGAGTACCCGGGCGCCGCCGTCCACGGGGTGGTGGGCGACTTCGACCACCACCTCGGCCGCCT
>JBKHXC010000216.1:0-2012 GCA_046566225.1 Acidimicrobiia bacterium | reverse complement strand
GGTTCTCGGTGGCGATGATCGCCCTGGCCGGGGCCTCCATCCTCTACCAGACCCAGGCCATCATGAAGACCTACCCGGCGGAGGCGTACGTCGGCGGCGCCGTCCAGCTGTTCGCCTCGGTCATGATGCTCTTCTGGTACGTGCTGCGCCTCCTCGGCCAGCTGCGCGACTGAGCGGCCGGCCCCCGGGCCGGCGGGCTCAGCGCACCCCCAGCAGGTCCACCACGAACACCAGCGTCTCGCCCGGCCGGATGACGCCGCCCGCCCCCCGGGACCCGTAGGCCTGGTCGGGCGGGATGGTGAGGCGGCGGCGGCCGCCCACCCGCATCCCCTCCACGCCCCTGTCCCAGCCGGTGATCACCTGGCCGGCGCCGAGGCGGAACGAGAACGGGCTGCGGCGGTCCCAGGAGGCGTCGAACTGGCGGCCGGTGGACCACGACACGCCGACGTAGTGCACCTCGACCTGGGACCCGGCGGTGGCCTCGGGGCCGGTCCCGACGGCGAGGTCGTCGACCTCCAGGTCGGCGGGCGGCTCCCCCTCGGGGACGGTGACGTCGGGCTTGGCGGCGGGCATGGCCGCCACGCTACGCCCTGGCCACGACCTTCACCGCGCTCGGCGCGACCAGCTCCAGGGGTAGTCCTCGTCCTCCACGGCCCGGGCGGCGGGGCCCAGCCGCAGGGGGCGGAAGGTGTCGATCATCACCGCCACCTCCTCGGTGCGGTCCCGGCCGGCGGCCGCCTCCACGCTGCCCGGCTGGGGCCCGTGGACGAACCCGCCGGGGTGCAGCGAGATCGACCCGGCGCCGATGCCCGACCCCGACCGGCTCATGAAGTCGCCCGAGGAGTAGAAGATCACCTCGTCGCTGTCCACGTTGGCGTGGTGGTAGGGGACCTTGATGGCCCCCGGGTGGAAGTCGTAGGGCCGGGGCACGAACGAGCAGACCACGAAGCCCGGCCCCTCGAAGGTCTGGTGGACGTGGGGCGGCTGGTGGATGGCCCCCACCACCGGCTCGAAGTCGAGGATCGACAGGGCCCACGGGTACAGGCAGCCGTCCCAGCCGACCACGTCGAAGGGGGAGGCGGGCACCGTGTGGCGGGTGGTGCCGGCCCGATGGCGGACGAGGACGTCGGCCGGGCCGTCGTCGCCGGCCACCAGCGGCCCCTCGGGGCCCCGCACGTCGCGCTCGCAGTAGGGCGCCGCCTCCAGGAACTGGCCGGTCGGGGTCCGGTACCGGCCGGGCGGGCGGACGTGGCCGGCCGCCTCCACCACCAGCAGCTCCAGCCGCCCCCCGTCGGGGACCACCCAGCGGTGGGTGGCCGAGCGGGGCACGACCACGTAGTCGCCGGCCGACACGGGGAGGGCGCCGAACACGGACTCCAGCACGCCCTCGCCGTCCTGCACGTAGGCCAGCTCGTCGCCCACCGCGTTGCGCCGGAGGGGGCTGGTGCGGTCGGCCGCCACCCAGGCGATGGCCACGTCGTCGTTGCCCAGCAGCACCCGGCGGCCGGACACGGCGTCGCCCCCGGGCGCCAGCTTGGAGGTGTGGAGGTGGCGGGGCAGCAGCGGGTCGTTGGGCGCCAGGTCGGCCTCGGCCGCCTCCACCGGCCCGGCGCCGACCAGGGCCGACGGCGAGCGCAGGTGGTACAGGAGCGAGGACTCGCCCGAGAAGCCCTCCTCCCCCATCAGCTCCTCGTGCAGCAGGCGGCCGTCGGGGCCGGGCGAGCGCAGGTGGCGCTTGCGGGGGACGTCGCCGACGCGGCGGTAGTACGGCATCTCTCACACCTCCCACGGTCGGGCGGGGACGACGGTGCCGGCCACCTCGCCCAGGCTCACCAGCGGGCGGCCGCCGCCCCCGGCCCGGGCCCGCACGACGACGGCGTCGCCGTCCTCCAGCCAGGCGCGGCGAGTCCCGTCGGGCAGCGCCAGCGGCCGCCGGCCGCCGTCGGTGAGCTCGAGCAGGCACCCCTCGGAGCCGGGGTCGGGCCCGGACACGGTGCCCGACCCGATCAGGT